>NZ_JANJFJ010000027.1:0-26362 GCF_024626565.1 Microbacterium sp. zg.Y909 | reverse complement strand
CCGCGGGCGGTGAGATCCGCCTGGGGCACGAGGTCACCGGCATCCGGGCCGAGAACGGGGCCGTGCGTGTCATCACGCCCGTGTCGGACGACGTCTTCGACCGCGTGATCGCGTGCGCGGGTCTGCAGTCCGATGTGGTGGCCCGGTTCGTCGGCGCCGACCCGTCGCCGAAGATCCTCCCCTTCCGCGGCGAGTACTGGGAGCTCGCACCGGAGCGCGCGGACCTGGTGAACGGCATGATCTACCCCGTCCCGGACCCGCGGTTCCCGTTTCTGGGCGTGCACTTCACCCGCGGCGTCTACGACAACGTCCACGTCGGCCCCAACGCCGTGCCCGCCCTCGCGCGGGAGGGATACACCTGGCTGCAGATCTCACCGAAGGACACGTGGGAGTCGCTGCGCTGGCCAGGTGCGGCATCCCTGGCCAAGCAGCACTGGCGGATGGGCGTCGACGAGATCAGCAGCTCGCTGGTCAAGCCGCTGTGGTTCCGCAAGGCCCGCCGCTTCGTGCCGGAGCTGCGGATGCGCGACCTGACCCACAAGACCGCGGCCGGCGTACGTGCGCAGGCCTGGGGGCGCAAGGGGGAGCTGCTGGATGACTTCGCGGTCGACCAGGTGGGCCCGGTCACCGTGCTGCGCAACGCGCCGTCGCCCGCCGCCACCAGTTCGATCGCGATCGCCGAGTACCTCGTCGAGCACTACCTGTCGGCACCGGTGAGATAGCCGGCGGAGGTGGCTTCGCGCGTGCGGGCGTGCAGGCGGGCGGGCCGTCGGACGCAACTCCTCGAGAATCGGCCTCCGCAGTGGCCATCCGGGCTGTTTCGGAGGCCCCGGGCGGGTTCTTGAGGAGTTGGGGCGTCGGTGCGATCGCCACCGGCCTGGGGGCACCCCCGCGGCCACGACCGGTGCCATGCTCGGGGCATGGCGAACCGACTAGTGACCACGTTGCGGCGCCTCATCGCGCCCGTCACTCGCACGAAGACCTTCCGCCGCGTCGCCCCGCGGGCGCTGCCGGTGGCGGAGCGGGTGCTCAAGCGCGTCACCGGCGGCCGGCTGATCGTCTCCGGCATCCTCGTGCCTTCGCTCGTGCTGCACACCACGGGCGCGAAGAGCGGGCAGCCGCGCGAGACCCAGCTCATGTACACGCCCGACGGGCATGGCGGCGGCATCGTCGCCGGCACGAGCTTCGCGCGGGAGCGGCATCCGGCATGGACGACGAACCTCCGGGCGCATCCGGATGCCGAGGCGGACGTCCGCGGTCGCCGATACCGTGTGCACGCCGAACCGATCCCCGACGGCGAGCGCGATGCCGCGTGGGCGCTGATCGAAGCCCAGTGGCCGGGTTACCGGCAGTACGAGCGGGACTCCGGTCGTGTCGTGCGGCTGTTCCGCCTGACGACCGACACCACCCCGTCGCCGTTCACCGGACGCCTCTAGTCTGCGTGGGTGCGGGCGCTTCCGCGCGGGCGAGCGCTTCCCCGGGCGCGCGCACCGGCACGGGCCGGCGCAGGAACAGCACGGCGACCACTCCGAGCAGGAGCACCGCCGCCGGCAGCAGGATCGCCTGTCCCATCGCCGCGGCGAACCCGGTTGCGGCCTCCGGCGGCAACGCACCCGAGCCGAGCCCTGCCCCCGCCTCCTCCAGCCCGGGGAGGTTGGCCTCCAGGCGCCCCTGCATCACCGCCGCGATCGCGGCCGATCCCAGCACCGAGCCGATCGTGCGCATCGTGTTGTAGACGCCGGAGCCGGCACCCGCCTGGCGGGGGTCGAGGTTGCGCGTCGCCGTCGTCGCCAGCGGCCCCCACAGCCCTGACTGCCCGATCCCCATGAGGGCGGCGGGGAAGAGGAACATCCACGTCGGCGTATCCGGGGTCATCAGCGACGCGTACCAGACGAGCGCGGATGCCACCGCGATCATCCCCGGCACGAGCAGGAACCTCGGGTCGGTGCGGTCGAGCAGACGTCCCGCCAGCGGCGAGAGGATGCCGGCGGCCACCGCCGTGGGAACCAGCAGCAGGGCGGCATCGGTCGGACTCAGCCCGCGCGCCAGCTGCAGGAAGAACATGTACGGCAGCGACATGCTCGCCGCCATGAACCCCACCGCGGTGATGCCGATGCCGGCGACGGAGAAGTTGCGATCGCGGAACAGCGACATCGGCACGAGCGCCTCGCTGCGCGTGCGGGCCTGCTGAAGCACGAACAGCGCCAGCACGAGCAGGCCGGCGGCCAGCAGCATCCACACCGTCACCGGCCCCAAGATGGCACCCCAGTCGTAGTGCTCCGCCTCCTGCAGGGCGAACACGATGAGGAACAGGGCGACGGCGCTGAGCACCACCCCCAGCATGTCGAAGCGGTGCGGGTGGGTCGGCAGCTTCGGCACCAGCATCCACGCCAGCACGAATCCGACGATCCCCACGGGGAGGTTCACGAAGAAGATCCACTCCCACCCGAGGCCGTCCACGAGCAGACCGCCGGCGAGCGGACCGACCAGCATCGCGACGCCGGAGGTCGCACCCCATAGCCCCATCGCCGCTCCCCGTCGGGCGGCGGGGAAGGTGCGGGTGATCACGGCCATCGTCTGCGGTGTCATCAGCGACGCGCCGATGCCCTGCAGCGCGCGGAAGGCGATGAGGCCGTCGAGGGTGGAGGACAGCCCGCACCCGAGCGAGGCCAGCGTGAAGACGGCCAGCCCGATCAGGTAGATGTTCTTCGGGCCGAACCTGTCGCCGAGTCGGCCCGTGATCAGCAGCGGCACGGCGTAGGCGAGGAGGTAGGCGCTGGTCACCCACACGACATTGTCGAGGTTGCCGCTGCCGGGATCGAGGGCCGCTTTGATCGCGGGGTTGGCCACCGACACGATCGTCGTGTCGACGAGGATCATGAAGAAGCCGATCACCAGCGCCCACAGGGCGGGCCAAGGGCTGGCGGCAGGCGGGGTCGGAGCTCGCCCCACGGCGCGGCGAGCGTGGATGTCGGATTCGGTCACGCCGTCAGCCTCTCCCTCCGCGGTCGTCGCGGTGCGGGAGACTCTACGCCCGCCGACCGACAGCGGGGCGTAGATCTCGATGGCGGTTGTGGATATTTCATCGGGGTATCGTTTCCCGCGCCCCTTCCTAGGGTCGTAGATATGTACTAGACTGCATGCCATGGAGAACGGACTCCGAGACATCGCCGCAGCACTCGACGTGCTGGTCGCCGCCGGTGCAGACAGGCCAACCGAGTCGCTGACGCCGGGCGAACTGATCGCGGTGAACGACGCCTTCGGAGCACTGCGCCGCCGAGTGGATGCCGCATTCGCACCGGTGGCCGCCGAGATCGCTCGCCAATCCCGCACCGAGCTGGGCAAGGATTCGCTCGCCAAGAAGCAGGGCCACCGCTCTCCCACCGCGCTGATCTCGGCGACGACGGGTTCGACGGCCGCCGACGCGGTGCGCCTGGTGCAGGTCGGCGAAGCCACCGCACCGCGCATGACGCTCTCCGGCGAGCGCCTTCCCGCCAAGCACCGTCACGTCGCCGCCGCCGTGGCATCCGGCGAGCTCGGCATGTGGGCGGCATCGGCGATCATCACCCTTCTGGACCGTGTGTCGCTGCGCGCCGATACCGGGATCCTCGACGCGATGGAGCAGCGGCTCTCCGCCATGGCGCCGGGCCTGCGCCCTGATCAGCTGGGCACCCTGCTCGCCCGCGCCGAGGCGCACCTCGACCCGGACGGCGTCGAGCCGCGCGAGGCGGAGAGGCGCGGCGAGCGCAGCCTGATCATCCAGGAGCGGGACGGGATGGTCGTGCTGACGGCGAAGCTCGATGCCGAGACAGCGGCGCCTGTGAAGGCCGCCATCGAAGGGATCGTCACCGGCGTCCTCCGCCGCACCGAGCACGCCGACGACGCCGAGAAGGACCGGCGCAGCATGCGTCAGATGCAGGCGGACGCACTCGCCGACGTGTGCCGGCACGCGCTCGGATGCACGCAGCTACCCACCCTCCCCACGGCGACCGTCATCGTGCGGATGAACCTGGACACCCTGACGGACGGCGTCGGCGTCGCGACCGTCGACGGAATCGATCAGCCGCTCTCGGCGACTGCGGCCCGACGACTGGCCGCCGACGCGGAGATCATCCCCTGCGTACTCGGCGGCGACAGCGAGATCCTCGACTGGGGACGCGCCAGGCGGCTGTTCACCGCGGCGCAGAAGCTGGCGCTGGGCGAACGCGACGGCGGCTGCGCCTCGTGCGGCGCTCCCTCAGCGCGATGCGTCGTCCACCACATCCGATGGTGGGCACGAGACGGCGGGTCGACGGATCTGGGCAACGGCATCCTCCTCTGCGTCGGATGCCACCACCGCACCCACGAGGACGGCTGGAGGATCGACGTGCAGGGCATCGGGACGCGGGCGAAGGTGTGGTTCATCCCACCCGCGTGGATCGATCCGGCACAGACCCCACGTCTCGGCGGGCGACATCGCTACGACCTCGCCAGTTGACGACCCACGGTGCGAGCGGCGGCCTACGTCCGTCGATAATGGGCAGGTGACTTCCCCCGACCTGCCCGGCTGGCGCCACGTCTATTCCGGCAAGGTGCGCGACCTGTACGTCCCCTCCGCCGCCACCCCGGGATCGGAGGATCGGATGCTGGTGGTCGCCAGCGACCGCGTGAGCGCGTTCGACCACGTGCTCGAGCCCGGCATCCCCGGCAAGGGGGTGCTGCTGACGACCCTGAGCCTGTGGTGGTTCGATCAGCTCGCCGGCGGCGACGGGGGCCGCGGCATCCCGAACCACCTCGCCGCGACGGTGGTGCTCGGCAACGACGACGAGCCGCACTCGCTCGTGCCCGATGCGGTCGCCGGGCGCGCCATGGTGGTGCGCTCGCTCGACATGCTGCCGGTGGAGTGCGTCGTGCGCGGCTATCTCACCGGATCGGGCTGGGCCGAGTATCGCGCGCAGGGCACGGTGTGCGGCATCCCGCTGCCGGCAGGCCTCGGCGACGGGGACCGCCTTCCCGAGCCGCTCTTCACCCCGGCCTACAAGGCGCCGATGGGCGAGCACGACGAGAACATCTCGTTCGACCAGACCGTGGAGCTCGTCGGACGCGAGCGCGCCGAGGAGCTGCGGGCGACGTCGTTGGAGATCTACGCCCGCGCCGCCGCCACTGCCGAGGGGCACGGGCTCATCCTCGCGGACACGAAGTTCGAGTTCGGCCTCGACGACAAGGGCGTGCTGACACTGGCGGACGAGGTGCTGACCAGTGATTCGTCGCGCTACTGGGATGCCGCGGCCTGGCACTCCGGCACCACCCCCGCCGAGCGCATGGCGAGCTTCGACAAGCAGATCGTGCGGGACTGGCTCGCCGCGAACTGGGACAAGCAGGGCACCCCGCCGCCGCTTCCCCCCGACGTCGTCGAACGCACCGCCGCGCGATATCAGGAACTGCTGGAGCGACTCACGGGAATCTGACGTCACACACGCAGGACTTCACAGGTTTTTCCCAGATAATGGGATTCGTCTTCCCCCCTGTTTCTTCTGACCCGAGGAGTCCCATGGCCATCTGGCGCCTGCACGGTGACGGCCGCCACGTCGAACGCGGAGCCGTCGTCAAGCCCGAGGAACGTCTGAGCTGGGGCGCCACCATCGCCATCGGCGCTCAGCACGTCGTGGCGATGTTCGGCGCGACCTTCCTCGTGCCGATCCTCACCGGCTTCCCGGTGTCGACGACGCTGCTGTTCTCGGGCCTCGGGACGCTGCTGTTCCTTCTCATCACGAAGAACCGCCTGCCCAGCTACCTGGGGTCGTCGTTCGCGTTCATCGCGCCGATCACGGCGCTGAACAGCGGCCAGGCGCTGGAGACCCCGCAGCAGTTGACGCAGGCGCTCGTGGGCGTCGTCGTGGCCGGTGCGCTGCTGGCCGCGGTGGGCTTCATCGTGCAGGCGGTCGGCACCGGCTGGATCGAGAAGCTCATGCCGCCGGTCGTGGCGGGCTCCATCGTCGCGCTCATCGGTTTCAACCTCGCCCCCGCCGCGTGGGACAACTTCCGCCTGCAGCCGGAGCTGGCCACCATCACCCTGGTGGCGGTCGTGCTGTTCAGCGTGCTGTTCCGCGGGTTCCTGGGGCGCATCTCGATCTTCCTCGGCGTGATCGTCGGATACCTGGTGGCCGCCTTCACCGGTCAGATCGACTTCACCTCGGTCAACGAGGCGGCGTGGATCGGGCTGCCGGAGTTCCACCTGGCCGGTCTCGCAGACCCCGCCGCGTGGGCGCTCGTGCCGATGTTCCTCCCCGTCGTGCTCGTGCTGATCGCCGAGAACGTCGGCCACGTGCGCGGTGTCGCCACCATGACCGAGGACCCCTCGATCAACAAGCACACCGGCCGGGCGCTCATCGCCGACGGTGCGGCGACGATGCTCGCCGGCGGCTTCGGCGGTTCGGCCACGACGACCTACGGCGAGAACATCGGCGTCATGGCAGCCACGCGCGTCTACTCGACCGCGGCCTACTGGGTGGCCGGCATCGTGGCGATCCTGCTGGCGTTCTCGCCGAAGATCGGCGCCCTGTTCAACACGATTCCCGCCGGTGTGCTCGGTGGTGTGACGACGGCGCTGTACGGCCTGATCGCATCAAGATCTGGGTCGACAACCGCGTGGACTTCTCCCGCCCGGTGAACCAGTACACCGTCGCGGTGTCGTTCATCATCGCGATCGCCGGCTTCACGATGGACTGGGGCTCGCTGCAGTTCGGCGCCATCGTGCTCGGCACCGTCGCGGCTCTCGCGATCTACCACGGCGGCAACGCCATCGCCCGCTGGCGCCGCACCGGCGCCGACGACGGCGGCCCCCTCCCCGCCGTCGGCCAGCTGGGCGGCGACCTGCAGGAGTAGCCCGCCGCACGCGACGGCCCGCCGCACGCGAACCGTGAGACCTCATCTGGCGGCCGAGACAGTGGTTGTTCCCCACCGTCTCGGCCGCCAGTTGTCGTTTCAGCGGGCGGAGCGGGCGCAGCGGGCGCGTCGGGCAGAGCGGGGGCGGCAGACCGGGCGCGGCAGGCGGGCGGGTCAGGTCGAAGCGCGCACCACGAGCTCGGTCTCGAGCATCTTCACCCGCCGCGGGTTGCGGCCGGCCAGCAGATCCAGCAGCGTCGCGGCCATCTGCTCGCCCTGCAGGAACGACGGCTGACGCATGGTCGTCAGGGGCGGAGTCAGCGTCGCCGCCACCGGAGAGTCGTCGAAGCCTACGATCGCGACGTCGTCCGGAACGCGCAGCCCCGCGCGGTCCAGCGCCACCAGCGCCCCGCGGGCCATGAGGTCACTGGCGATGAAGAGCCCGTCGAAGGGGGCGCCCGCCTCGAGCAGGCGCTGCGTCGCCTCCCGGCCACCCTGAGCGGTGAAGTCGCCGCCCTCGACTCCGACCTCCTCGAGCCCAGCCTCGGCGAGCGCCGCGCGGAATCCCTCGAGCCGGTCGACGGATGCCGGCATGGTCAGCGGTCCCGCGACCGTCGCGAGTCTGCGCCGCCCGCGGGCGATGAGGTGCCGGGTCGCGGCGATGCCCGCCCCGACGTTGTCGACGTCGACGTAGTAGTCGTTCCCGCGCTCCCGGCCGGGCCGGCCGCCGTAGACCACCGGCACTGCGGCGGCGATGCGGTCGATGAACGTGTCGCTGGTGTGGTGCGAAACGATGATCGCGCCGTCGACCGCGCCGCTGCGCAGGTAGCTGGTGGTCTTGTCGCCCGGGTCGTCGTTGGCGATGAAGAGGTTCAGGACGTAGTCCGACCTGCTGAGGGTCGCGTTGATGCCCGACACGATCGCCGCAAAGAACGGGTCGCCGAAGAAGCGGGTGACGTCCTCAGGGACCACCAAGGCGATGGCGAGCGTCTGCCTGCTCGCCAGCGACCGTGCAGCCCGGTTGGGCACGTAGTTCAGCTCGGCGATGGCGCGGTTCACCGCCTCGAGTGCCGACGGGCTGACCGCGGTCGATCCGTTCACCACGCGCGAGACCGTCGACCGCGAGACCCCCGCGGCAGCGGCGACCTCTTCGATGGTGGCGGCGCCTCGCAGTTCGTCCGTGCCCATGCGTCTCCTGATGACGTCGCCGCTAACCGGCGGGCGGGACATCGAGCGCCCGCTCCGCGATGATCCGACTGTACTCGCGGCCGCTGTCCTTCACAGTCCGCGCCTGCGTGGCATAGTCCACGCGAACGATCCCGAACCGCTTCTCGTAGCCCCAGGCCCACTCGAAGTTGTCCAGCAGCGACCAATAGAAGTATCCGCGCACATCGACGCCCGCATCCTGGGCGTCGAGGATCGCCCCGAGGTGCCCGCGCACGAACTCGACACGGTCGCCGTCGTGCACCCGCGTCTCGCCGTCTTCCTGCACCGCGACATCGTCGTAGGCCGCGCCGTTCTCGGTGACGTACAGCGGCATGCCGAGACGGCCGGTGTAGTCGTCCTGCACCCGCCGCAGCAGGCGGGTCAGCCCCTCGGGCTGCACCTCCCAGTGCATCGATGTGCGGGCGAGCCCGCGATCGTGCCAGTGGATGCCCTCGTGCGAGGGGAACGGCGAGGATCCCTGCCGCTCGGTGGGCGCGTCGCCACCGTCGACCGGGACGGCCGGCGGACGTCCGCCCACATACTCGCCGTGGTAGTAGTTCACGCCGAGGGTGTCGATGGGGGTGGCGATGGTCTCGAGGTCCCCGGGACGGGTGGCGGCCTCGAGCGCGGCGATGGCTTCGGCATCCACCCGGCGGATGTCCTCGACGGTGTCCGCCGGGTACTCCGCCCGGAAGATCGGGTCGAGGAACCAGCGGTTGAACTGGCCGTCGATGCGGCGGGCGGCGTCGACGTCGGCGGCATCCGCCGGGTCCACGGCATCCGCCACCGTCAGGTTCAGCGTCAGGCCCAGCTTCAGGGCGGGGTCGCGGCGGCGCAGCTCCTGCACGGCCTGGCCGTGTCCGAGCATCAGGTGGTGCGCGGCGAGCACACCCTCGCGCACGCTCTGATGCCCGGGCGCGTGAAGGCCCGCGGTGTAGCTGAGGAACGACGAGCACCACGGCTCGTTGAGCGTCGTCCACGCCTGCACGCGGTCGCCGAGGGCGTCGTGCATGTCGAGCGCGTACTCGGTGAAGAGGTCCGCGGTGTCGCGGTTCGTCCAGCCGCCCCGCTCCTGCAGCGCCTGCGGCAGGTCCCAGTGGTACAGCGTCAGCCAGGGAAGGATGCCAGCATCGAGCAGCTCGTCCACGAGCCGCTTGTAGAAGTCGACCCCCGCCGGGTTGAGCGCTCCGCCGTCCGGTCGCACGCGCGACCAGGACGTCGAGAACCGGTAGGTCTGCAGGCCCATGCGCTTCATCAGCGCGACGTCGTCACGGTAGCGGTGGTAGTGGTCGCAGGCGACGTCGCCGTTGTCGGCGTTGATGACGGCACCGGGAACACGCGAGAAGGCATCCCAGATGGAGTCCCGCCGCCCGTCCTCATGGGCGGCGCCCTCGATCTGGTACGCCGCGGTCGCGGCGCCGAAGAGGAAATCGCTGGGGAAAGGTCGGGGATTCACGGCGAAACCTCCGCCCGCCCGTCGACAGCCGTCACGGCGCGGTCGGGTCGACCGACCGGCGCGACCCGGAACGTACCCGGTCCGCGCACGCTGATGCCATCGGCTGTGTGTTCGACCACGTACTCCACATCGGTCCCGCCGGTAGGACGCACGCGAACCGTCGTGACTCCCTGCTCGCCCGGGGCCACGAACAACGTGAGGCCCTCGAGGTCGACGTCTTCCGCAGTGTCCTCATATGCGCTGACGGGGATGACCGCTCCCTCTCGCACGTAGAGGGGAATCTCGTCGAAGCCGCACGTCCGCCTCACCCAACGGCCGCCCGAGAGCTGCTCGCCGGTGAAATAGTCCGTCCATTCCCCGGTCGGCAGGTAGAAGTCCACGTCGCCGGCGGCGCTGAACACGGGGGCGACGAGCAGATCACCGCCGAGCAGGTACTGACGATCGAGGTTGTCCACGGCCGGGTCGCCCGGGAAGGCGAGCTGCATGGGACGCATGATCGGCAGGCCCTGGGTGTGCGCTGCGTCGCCGGCGGCACGGAGGTAGGGCGTGAGGGAGAGCTTCAGACGGACGAAGCGCCGAGTGACGTCGACGGCCTCGTCATCGAATGCCCACGGCACGCGGTAGCTCGTGGAACCGTGCAGGCGCGTGTGGCTCGAGAGCGCGCCGAAGGCGACCCACCGCTTGAAGACCGCGGCGTCTGGAAGGCCCTCGAACCCGCCGATGTCGTGACTCCAGTATCCGAACCCGCTGAAGGCGAGGGACAGCCCTCCGCGCAGCGTCTCGGCCATGGAGATGAACGACGACGAGTTGTCACCGCCCCAGTGCACGGGGAACTGCTGACCGCCCGCCGTGGCCGACCGTGCGAACAGCACCGCCTCGCCGGCGCCCTTCTCCTCTTCGAGGACCTCGAAGACTGCGCGGTTGTAGAGCTGCGTGTAGAGGTTGTGCATGGTCTCGGGGGCGGTTCCGTCATGCCAGACCACGTCGGTCGGGATCCGCTCGCCGAAGTCCGTCTTCAGCGCGTCGACGCCGCCGCGCACCAGTTCCCGCAGCTTCTCCTGGAACCACCGGGTCGCGTCGGGGTTGGTGAAGTCGACCAGGGCCATCCCCGCGACCCACCAGTCCCACTGCCAGACCGAACCATCCGGACGCCGCACGAGGTAGCCCAGCTCGGCGCCCTCGTCGAACAGCGCACTGCGCTCGGCGATGTACGGGTTGATCCACGCACACACGTGAAGCCCGCGCTCATGAAGCCGTTCGAGCATGCCCTTCGGGTCAGGGAACGTGCGGGGGTCCCACTCGAGGTTCGTCCACTCGAACTCCCGCATCCAGAAGCAGTCGAAATGGAAGGCCTCGAGGGGGATGCCACGCTCGGCCATCCCGTCGATGAAACTCCCGACGGTCGCCTCGTCGTAATCGGTCGTGAACGAGGTCGACAGCCACAGACCATAGGACCAGTCCGGCACGGCCGCCGGCCGGCCGGTGAGCGCGGTGTAGCGGCGCAGCACATCAGCGGGGGTGGGGCCCGCGATCACGAAGAACTCGATCGACTCGCCTGCCGTGGCGAATTGCACGCGCTCGACCAGTTCGCTCGCCACCTCGAAGGAGACGTGCTCAGGCTGGTTGACGAAGACCCCGTACCCGCGGTTCGTCAGGTAGAAGGGGACGTTCTTGTAGGCCAGCTCGCTGGAGGTGCCGCCGTCGGCCTGCCAGATGTCGACGGTCTGCCCGTTCTTGACCAGCGGACCGAACCGTTCACCGAGCCCGTAGACGAGCTCGCCGACGGCGAGGTCCAGCTGCGCGAGCGTGTAGGCGCGCGCCGGGGCGAGTCCGGTCGCGGTGACCCCGGCGATGCCCGCGGGCTCCGTCGTCACCGCGGCGTCGGGGGCGAGACGCATGTGCGCCAGCGATTTGGACCCCGCCGACGTCAGCACCCTTCCGGTGTCGTCCACGAAATCGAGCTGGAACGACGTGCCGCGCTTCAGGCGCGCCGTCAGTGACCCCGAGCGCAATTGCACCGTCTCGGCATCCTCCGACGTCTCCACCTCGACCTCGCCGGCACCGGGGAGCTCGAAGCCGGGCGAGCGCCGACCGCCCTTGTGGTGGCTGACGCGCACGCCGATCACACCCTCAGCGGGCGAGGACAGCGACACGGTGAGAGTCGGCCGGTTCAGCACGTCTCCGCGCGACGCGATGACGCGCGTGGGTGCGAGAACGGTGACCCGCTCCGGCTCGACGTCGATCGCATACGCCTCCTGGGCGTACAGCGCTTCCACACCCGGGCGCACGTGCCAGAGGCCATCGGTGAACTTCATGACTCGGTGAATCCAATCTGAGATGGCGCGATGAACACGCCCATACTCCTACGCGGCGTCGGGAACGGTCGACGCTCAGCCCTTGACAGCGCCCGCCATGATGCCGCTGACCAGCTGCTTGCCCACGAAGACGAACATGATGAGCAGCGGCAGAGTGGACAGCAGTGCTCCCGTGAGGATGAGCGGGAAGTCGGTGTAGTACTGCGACTGCAGCCCCTGCAGTGCCACGGGAAGCGTGCCGTTGCGGTTGTCGAGGATCACGTAGGGCCAGAAGAAGTTGGTCCAGCTGCCGACGAATGTGAAGAGGAACAGCATCGCGGCGGCCGGGCGCGCGGCCGGCAGGGCGACGTGCCAGAACGTCTTGATCATCGACGCGCCGTCGACGCGGGCTGCGTCGATCAGCTCGTCCGGCAGACCTTCACGCAGGTACTGCGTCATCCAGAACACGCCGAACGCGGTGACCAGGCCCGGAAGGATTACTGCGAGCAGGTTTCCCTGCAGGTCGAGTTCACCCATGAGCAGGTAGAGCGGCACGATGCCCAGCTGCGTCGGGACAGCCATCGTCGCGATGACCGCGATCAGAAGAGCGTTGGCGCCGCGGAACTTCAGCTTGGCGAACGAGAATCCGGCCAGGGTGGAGAAGAGCACCACCGAGAGCGACGTCGTCGCCGACACGATGATCGAGTTCAGCGTCGCTGCGGCGAAGTTGATATCGGCACTGAGGACGCGGGTGATCGAGTCCCAGAGGTTGGGGCCGACCGTGAGCGTGATGTCGCTGGAGTAGATGATCTGGTTCGTCCAGCTGCCGACGACGATCGACCAGTAGAACGGGAAGGCGGAGATGACGATCACGAGGCCGAGGACCGCATAGGTCAACCACCCTGCGCGACGACCCTCGCCGTAGCTGCGAGAGGCTTTGCGTCGCGGGGAGAACCCCGGCTTACGCGCACCCGGCGTGGGGACGACGTCGGCAGTCTCTTCGATGACAGACGTGGCGCTCATCGCTTTCCTCCAGAGGACGAGATACGGCGGGTGATGAAGAAGTTGAGGGCACCGATGAGCACGATCAACAGGAACAGAAGCCAGGCGATGGCAGCTGAGCGTCCGAGGTTGGACTGGCGCCAGCCCACCTCCCAGAGGAAGAGGGTGATCGTCTTCCACTGACCGTCGGCGCCGCCGATGCCGCCACCGCCACCGCCACCACCGCCGAACATCTTCGCCTCGTCGAAGACCTGCAAACCGCCGATCGTCGAGGTGATGACCACGAAGATGATCGTCGGGCGCAGCATCGGAATGGTGACCGAGAAGAACTGGCGCATGCGCCCGGCGCCGTCGATCGTCGCCGCTTCGTAGAGGTCACGGGGAATCGCCTGCATCCCGGCCAGGAGGATCAGGGCGTTGTACCCGGTCCACCGGAAGTTGACCATCGTGGCGATGGCGACGTGGCTCGAGAGCTCACCTGTCCACCGGATCGGGTCCAGGCCGATGCTCTGGAGGATGTTGTTGATGAGGCCGAACTCGTTGCCGAAGAGGTTGGAGAAGATGATCGCAACCGCCACCGGCGCCGCGACGAAGGGCAGCAGCACGCCCATGCGCCAGAACGTACCCGCGCGCAGATTGTTGTCCAGGGCGGCGGCGATGAAGATCGCTGCCAGCAGCTGCGGGATGGTGGCGATCAGGAAGATCGAGATGGTGTTGAACACCGACTTCCAGAACATCGCCTGGCCGAGGATCGCCGTGAAGTTGTCGAGTCCGACGAAGTCACCCTGGCCGCCGATGATGTGCCAGTCGTGAACCGCAACCCACGCCGTGTAGATCAGCGGAGCAAGGCCGAAGATCCCGAACAGTATGAAGAACGGGGCGATGTAGAGGTAAGGCGAGGCCTTGAAATCCCACTTGGCGAGGGTCTGGCGGAACCCTCCGCCGTCGTTGTTAGGCCGGGCGCGGGAGGCCGGCTCTGCGGGGGCCGTCGTGCTGCTCATCAGTGAGTTCCGATCCGTGGCGAGGAGGAGTGATAGACGATGGGCGGCGGGCGATCGACCCGCCGACCGGTGGCGGATCCCGCCCGGGAGGTACCGGGCGGGATCCGACAGCGGATTAGTTCAGTGAGCCCAGCTCGGACAGCACCTGGTCCCAGGACTCGTCGATGCCCTGCGTCTTCTCCACGTCGACACGGTTCATGCCGTTGACGATGACGTCGTGAATCTTCTTGTAGCTCGCGCCCTTGTACGGCACGACCGTCACGGCGTCAGCACGGTTCGAGAGGATCTGACCCACCGGCGCGTTGTTGAACCACTCGTCGGTCGCGCCCTTCAACTCCTCAGAGGCCAACGCCTCGACCGTCGAGGGGAGGGTGCCCTGGTTGAGGAAGAGCTGCAGCTGGACCTCGGGGGAGGTCAGGTACGCCGCCAGCTTCTTGGCCTCTTCGGGGTGCTTGCTCTGCGTCGGGACGGTCAGGAACGCGCCGCCCCAGTTGCCGCCGCCACCGGGAAGCACATCCGCGATGTCCCAGCCCGCGAAGTCGGCGCCGGCGCGGTCCTTGATGATGTTGAGCATCCAGCCCGGTGCCATGATCGTGGCGAAGCCGTCGTCCTTGTTGTAGTAGGCGTCCCAGTCACCCGTCCACTGGCCGACACCCGCGGACTGACCGCCCTCGGTGCCGTGCTCGAGGATCGTCGTGAAGATCTCCTCGACATCGCTGCCCTCGAGGTCGATCGGCGTGCCGTCGTTCTCTTCGTAGGCGTTCTCGAGCTGGTTGACCTGGGCCATGTAGACACCCTGCACCGTGTCGAACCAGGTGGCTCCGGTCGGGGAATTCGCGACGAACTCCGCTCCGACCTCGAAGTACCGGTCCCACGTCGCGTCGGCGCCACCGAGGTACTCGGCGAAAGCTTCACGCTCGCTGGGCAGCCCCGCCGCCTCGACGAGGTCCGCACGGTACGCGATGCCCTGCGGCCCGATGTCGGTTCCGTAGCCGATCACACGGCCCTCGGCGTCGGTGGCCTGGGACTGCTTCCAATCGATCCAGCGGCCCTCCAGCTCCGGGTCGGTCAGATCCACGAAGCGGTCGGAATACTGCATCAGCTCGCTGAGCCAGTCGACCTCGACGGCTTCGATGTCGGACAGACCCGAGTCCTGGCCGAGGAAGTTGAGCATGTTCTCGCGGGACTCGTCCGAGCCACCCGAGATCTTCTCCACGACCTTGATGTCGGGGTTCTCCTTCATGAACTCTTCGATGAAGGGCGCGTAGCCGAAGTCGTTGAAGGTGGCGACCGTGATGGTGACGGGTCCGTCGCCCTCGGTCGAGTCGCCGGCGTCGGCGCCGCCGGCACAGCCGGCCAGGACGATTGCTGTGGTCGCAACGCCCGCCAGCAGGGCGGTGCGTCGCAGTGCGCGTGATTTCACGGGTCACTCCTTTGTGGTGGTGGGTCTTGCGGGCCAACCGGCCGTCGCCCCCTTCGGGTGGGAGCGCTCTCACCGGTTGCTGATCACCGTATGGGATCGCTCCCACGAACGCAAAGCAACGCTCTCCACAAATCAGTCACGGTTCGATAACGGGCTGTGGGGCCCGGGGCGATGCCACGCAGGAGCGGCGATCACGCGGGCGCCCATAGACTGGGCGGGCACCCTTACCCGCGACATCCGGAGCCTCACCATGCCCACCATCGTCGTCGACGTCATGCCCAAGGCCGAGCTGCTGGATCCGCAGGGAAAGGCCGTGGCCGGCGCTCTCACGCGCCTCGGCGTCACGGGGTTCGGTGACGTCCGCATCGGCAAGCGCTTCGAGCTGACCGTCGAGGGCGAGGTCACCGACGAGACGCTCGCCGCCGCCCGCCGCATCGCGGACGAGGTGCTCTCCAACTCGGTGATCGAGGACGTGGTCGGCATCGAGGTCGTCGAATGACGGTGCGCGTCGGGGTCATCACCTTTCCCGGCTCCCTCGACGACGGCGACGCCCGCCGCGCCGTCCAGATCGCCGGCGGGGAGCCGGTCGCCCTCTGGCACGGCTCGCACGACCTCGAGGGCGTGGACGCCCTCGTGCTCCCCGGCGGCTTCAGCTACGGCGACTACCTGCGCGCCGGAGCCATCGCGGCGCTCGCGCCGATCATGGCCGAGGTGAAGGATGCCGCCAAGCGCGGCATGCCTGTGCTCGGCATCTGCAACGGCTTCCAGATGCTCGTCGAAGCGCACCTGCTGCCGGGCGGACTGATCCGCAACGCGCACCAGCAGTTCATCCGCCGCGACCAGCGCCTGCGCGTGGAGAACAACGACACCGCGTGGACGAGCGACTTCGCCTCCGGCCAGGAGATCGTCATTCCGCTGAAGAACGCCGACGGCGGCTACGTCGCGGCGGAGTCCGAACTCGACCGCCTCGAGGGCGAGGGTCTGGTGGCGCTGCGCTACCTCGGGGTGAACCCCAACGGGTCGCTCCGCGACATCGCGGGCATCACCAACGAGCGCGGCAATGTCCTCGGACTGATGCCGCATCCCGAGCACGCCGTCGAGCCCGGCTTCGGCCCCGGCACGCCCCAGGCCATGCGCTCGGGGGTGGACGGCCTGCCGTTCTTCACCTCGGCCGTCGCCGCGGTGGTCGGCGCCGCAGCCTGATCCCACCGGCCCGCGCACCCTCCGAGCGGCAAGCCGCCCTAACTGAGCGCCAGCATGCGCGCTTGAGCGATGAAGTCACCACGGGCCTGTTGGAATGGCCGTAGCGCGGACTGGTACTGAGGGCCCCCGTAGGGCAGATCCTCGACCACATCACGAAAGCTGCGGAGCCGTGCCACAACGATACGTGCGGCGTCACGGACATCGTCAGGGCAGGAGACCTCGATCCTCCTCATGGCACGCGCGGCATCCGCGTCTGCGCCCCAGTAGTGGTGCTCGCCACGTGGCAGGGGGTAGGGGCAGTCGGGCGCCGTCCGGCCGAGCCGATGCGCTGCGTCATGGACGGCATCCAGAAAGCGAGTGCAGTCTTCAACCTGCGCCGCCCGGAGCGCCTCGACGCGCTTATCCCGACGATCCCGGCGGTGCTTGATGGCGTCGACGCCAGCTGATGCCCCCGCGCCCAGCAACAGCGTCACGATGGGCAGGATGACGGTGATCGGGTCCACGCGAGAATAGTGGCATACACCTCGCGCCTTCGGCGATCGCCGCCCTGGCGGTCTCTTTCGCCCGTCCTCCTGCAACCGCACGGGGCAGTTCGCAGCCTGATCGTCCGGGCCCGCGCGCCCCAGGGGTGACTATCGTCGGAGCATGACCACCGGCACCCCTCCCCTTCTCGTCAGCGTTCCCACCGAGCAGCTCGCGGAGGACCTCACCCCGGCGCCCGACGGCGCCGAGGTCGTCCTGTGGGATCTGTCGGGCGACCCGCCCCGCGATCACATCGACATCGTCGTTCCGCCGTACATGAACGGCGACACCCCGTACGAGCTGCTGGCCGCAGTCGCCCCGCGGCTCGTGCAGGGACAGTCCATCGGATACGAGGGAGTCGCCGAGAAGCTGCCGAAGGGCCTCGTCTTCGCCAACGCCGCGAGCGTGCACGAGACCTCGACGGCCGAGCTCACCGTCGGACTGATCCTCGCCGCCCAGCGCCGCATCGACGACTTCGCCGTCGACACCCGCAACGGGGTCTGGAAGCCGCAGTTCACCCAGAGCCTGGCCGACCGCCGGGTGCTGCTGATCGGCTACGGCGGCGTGGGCAAGGCCACCGCCGCGCGGCTGCTGCCCTTCGAGGTCGACCTGACGGTCGTGGCACGCACCGCCCGCGAAGAGGACGGCGTGCGGGTGCACGGCATCGACGAGCTCGAGGCTCTCCTCCCCGAGGCCGAGATCGTCGTGCTGACACTGCCGGGCGGGGAGGAGACCCGCGGCATCCTCGACGCCGAAACGCTCGCGCTGCTGCCGGATGGCGCGCTGGTCGTCAACGTGGGCCGCGGTTCCCTCGTCGACACCGACGCCCTCGTGTCCGAGACCTCGTCGGGCCGGCTGCGCGCGGCGCTGGACGTCGTCGACCCCGAGCCCCTGCCCGAGGGTCACCCCCTGTGGGGAACGCCCGGGGTGCTGATCAGCCCGCACGTGGGCGGCGCCTCGAGCGCGATGCGCCCGCGCATCGCCGCACTCGTCCGTCGGCAGGTGGAGCGCATGATCGCCGGCGAGGAGCCGCTCAACGTCGTCGTGCGCACCTGAGCGGGGTGTGGTCCGGTCGCTCGCGTCAGCCGGTGAAGACCGCGTAAACGTCACCCACGGCCTCGCGACCGCCGAGGCCAGGGAGCTCCATGAGCACCGACGTCCCGATGACCACTGCGCCGATGGCGCCCATCAGCTCGTGCGCGGCCACCAGGGTGCCGCCCGTGGCGAGCACGTCATCGACCAGCAGTACGCGGGTGCCCTCGGCGATGTCGTCGTGCACCTCGATGGCCGCAGTGCCGTACTCCAGCGAGTACGCCACCGACGCCGCCGGACGCGGGAGCTTTCCGGCCTTGCGGATCGGCACGAGACCCACGCCCGCGACGGTGGCCATGGCTCCCGCGAGCAGGAACCCGCGCGCCTCGATGCCGGCGACGACGTCGAACCGGCCTTCGAAGGGGGCGATCATCGCGTCGACCACGCTGCGGAGGGCGGCGGCATCCGCCAGCAGCGGGGTGACGTCGCGGAACAGCACACCCTGCTCGGGATAGTCGGGGATCGTGCGGATGAGCGAGTCGGCGCGCGCAAGGGCGGCGGGTTCGGGGGTCACCGGCCGATTCTACGCGCGGCGCCTCCGACGCTCCCTGGGAACGACCGCCCGCCCGCGCCCACTGCAAGCGCTTGCAGTAGCATGGTCGCATGACACTTCCCGACACCCTCCCCGGCGCCGCCGCTGCGGATTCCCGTCCCGGCTCCCAGTGGTGGCGCACCGCCGTCATCTACCAGATCTACCCCCGCTCGTTCGCCGACGCCTCGGGCGACGGCGTGGGCGACCTGCCCGGCGTGACCTCCCACATCGACGACCTGCAGGCTCTCGGTATCGACGCGATCTGGCTGAGCCCTTTCCAGCGTTCCCCGCAGAAGGATGCCGGCTACGACGTTTCCGACTACTGCGACGTCGACCCGCTCTTCGGCACGCTCGCCGACTTCGACGACCTCATCGAGGCCGCGCACTCGCGTGGCATCCGCATCATCGCCGACCTGGTGCCGAACCACTCGTCCGACCAGCACGTGTGGTTCCAGGAGGCGCTGGCCGCAGCGCCTGGCAGCCCCGAGCGCGCGCGCTACATCTTCCGCGACGGCAAGGGTGAGAACGGCGAGCTGCCCCCGAACAATTGGGAGTCGGTCTTCGGTGGACCCGCGTGGACCCGGGTGACCGAGCCCGACGGCACGCCCGGCCAGTGGTACCTGCACCTGTTCGACTCGTCGCAGCCCGACTTCGACTGGTCCAACCCCGTCGTGCACGAGGAGTTCCGCCGCATCCTGCGCTTCTGGCTCGATCGCGGCGTGGACGGCTTCCGCGTCGACGTGGCCCACGGCCTGGTCAAGGCGCCCGGCCTGCCCGACTACACCCCCGACCCGCACGCCGGCTCTATGGGCGGCGAAGAGGCCGATGTGCCCTACTGGGGCCAGGAGGGCGTGCACGACATCTACCGCGACTGGAACCGCGTGCTCGCCGAGTACGACGGCGACCGCGCGCTCTGCGCCGAGGCGTGGCTGCCGACGGTGGACATGACCGCCAAGTGGGTGCGTCCCGACGAGATGCACCAGGCGTTCAACTTCGCCTACCTCGAGACCCCGTGGAACGCCGCCGAGCTGCGCGCGGTCATCGACGAGTCGCTGCGCGCCTACCCCGCCGTGGGCGCCCCCAGCACCTGGGTGCTGTCCAACCACGACGTGGTGCGACACGCCTCGCGGCTGGCGCTGACGGCCGAGAACCCGCAGGGTCACGGCATCGGCCCGGACTCCCCCGGCAAGCCCGAGCCGGTCCTCGGCCTGCGCCGCGCGCGCGCGGCATCCGCCGTCATGCTCGCCCTCCCCGGGTCGGCCTACATCTACCAGGGCGAGGAGCTCGGGCTTCCCGAGGTCATCGACCTGCCCGGCGACGCCCGCCAGGACCCGACCTGGTTCCGCACCGAGGGCGAGCGATACGGCCGCGACGGATGCCGCGTGCCGATCCCGTGGGACGCCGACGCCCCCGCGTACGGCTTCAGCCCCACCGGCCAGTCGTGGCTGCCGCAGCCGACGGAGTGGACGACCCTCGCCCGCGACCGGCAGGTGGGCGACTCGGACTCGACGCTGTCGCTGTACCGCACCCTGCTCGCCGAGCGCCGCGCACACGCGCTGGGTGCGGGCACGCTGGAGTGGCTGGACGGCTTCGGCGACGACGTGCTGGCCTTCACCAACGGCGACGTGACCGTCGTCTCGAACATCGGCTCCGAGCCGGTGGCGCTGCCCGCCGGCGACCTGCTGGTCGCGAGCGAGCCGGTGACCGACGGCATGCTGCCGGCCGACGTCACCGTGTGGCTGCGCACGGCCTGATCGACGCGACAGGAGACCCCACGCCATGGTGAGCATCGATGAGGTGGCACGCGCGGCTGGGGTCTCCACCGCGACGGTGTCGCGCGCGCTGAGCGGGCGGGGACAGGTTTCGGCCGGCACCCGCTCGCGCGTGCTCGACACCGCCGCGGCACTCGGGTACGTCGTCTCGGCGCCCGCGTCGAGCCTGGCGTCGGGCCGCGCTCGCAACATCGGCGTGCTGCTGCCGGTGGTCGACCGCTGGTACTTCTCCACCGTGCTCGCAGGCATCGCCTCGGGCCTGCAGAGTGCCGGGTACGACATCACCCTCTACCCCCTGACCGATGACCCCGTCGAGCGGGCGGCGGTGTTCGAGACGTTCCTGCGCCGTCGGCGCGTGGACGGCGTGATCGCCATCGCGATGTCGCTGGACCCCTCAGAGGTGAGCCGCCTGGCCGATCTCGGGCTGCCGGTCGTGGCGCTCGGGGCGGCCCAGCCGCCGCTGCCGAGCCTGTCGGTGGACGACGTGGCCGTCGCGCGCCTCGCCACCGGCCACCTCACGGGGCTCGGTCACCGCGCCCTCGCGCACATCGGCACCCTGCACGACGCCGACGACGGCACCGACCGGGAGCGCATCCCGTCGCTGCGTCGGCGCGGGTTCGAGCTGGCTCTGCGGGATGCCGGCATCCCCCCGTCCTCCGCCCGCCACGAGCTCGGCGACTTCACCATCGAGAGCGGGCACGCGGCGGCCATGCGGCTGCTGGACGGCGACGACCGCCCGACCGCGATCTTCGCGGCATCCGACGAGATGGCGATCGGCGCCCTGATCGCGGCCCGCGACCTGGGGCTGAGCGTTCCCGGCGACCTGTCGGTAGTCGGGGTCGACGGCCACGAGCTCTCGGGGTTCTTCGGGCTGACCACGGTCGACCAGTTCCCGCACGACCAGGGCCTGCGGGCCGCCGAGGCGGTGCTCGCGGCCCTCGAAGCACCCACGCCGCTGGCGGCGCTGCCGTTCGAACTCGTGGTGCGGCCCTCGACCGGGGCTCCCGCCCGCGGCTGACCGGGGCCTGGGACCGCCGGGGGCGGCCGGCCCCGCGTAGGCTCTGGCCATGAGCATCGACCTCGAAGCCCTGTACATCGATCTGCACCGTCACCCGGAGCTTTCCTTCCAGGAGACCCGCACCGCCGGGGTCGTCACCCGCAACCTGGAGAAGCTGGGGATCGAGTTCGAAGAGGGCATCGGACGCACCGGGGTCGCGGCCGTCATCCGCAACGGCGACGGCCCGGTCGTCTGGCTGCGGGCCGACATGGACGGCCTGCCGGTCGAAGAGCGCACCGGGCTGGCCTACGCGAGCACCGCACGGGGCATCGACCCGTCCGGGCAGGACGTCCCGGTCATGCATGCCTGCGGCCACGACATGCACGTCACCGCGCTGCTCGGCGCCCTCGAGCGGCTGCAGGCGACGAAGGATGCCTGGTCGGGCACCGTGGTGGCCGTCTTCCAGCCCGCCGAGGAGTACGGCGCCGGCTCGCAGGCGATGATCGCCGACGGCGTGCTCGACCGCTTCCCCCGCCCCGACATCGTGCTCGGCCAGCACCTCACCCCGCTCCCCGCCGGGCTCATCGGCGTGCGCAGCGGCACGCAGATGGCGGCATCCGACGGGCTGACGGTCACCCTGCTGGGCCGAGGTGGCCATGGCTCGCGCCCGCACGCCACGATCGACCCCGTCGTCATGGCCGCCGCCACCGTCATGCGGCTGCAGACCGTCGTGTCGCGCGAGGTCGACCCGCGCGAGATGGCCGTCGTCACGGTGGGCTCCATCCACGCCGGACTGAAGAACAACATCATCCCGGCCGAGGCACGCCTCGAGCTGAGCCTGCGGTACACCGACGAGCCGGCGCGCGAGCGCATCATGGCGAAGGTCGAACGGGTCGTGAGGGCCGAGGCGGAGGCATCCGGCGCGGAGGAGCCGCCCGTCATCGCCGTTCAGCACTCGCTGCCGCCGACGATCAACGACGCGGATGCCACCGCCCGCCTCGTCTCCGCCTTCGAGCGCAGCTTCGGCGAGGGTTCGGTCATCGACCCGGGAATGTTCACCGGCAGCGAGGACGTGTCGTGGTTCGCCCGCGACGGCGGCGCCCCACTGGTGTTCTGGTTCTGGGGCGGCGTGGACCCCGAGGTCTACGCCGGGGCCGCCGCGGGCGGGACGATCGACGAGGACATCCCCACGAACCACTCGCCGTTCTTCGCCCCCGTGCTGCACCCCACGATCGACCGCGGCGTGGAGAACCTCGTCGTCGCTGCGCGGGAGTTTCTCGCCGGCTGACCTGCCTCCCGGTGACCGCTGGCCCGCCGCCGCGGCATCCCTTGCCGAAACGCGGACATCTGCCCGGATGAGGGCCGGATGCCGCGAAATCACCGCATTCGGGCAGATCACCTCCTTTCGGGCCGGCCGGCACATGCCCCCGCACCGGCGCCCCACCAGGAGCCGCCCGACCCCTCAGTGCGCACCCCTCGGGCTGCACGCCGCGCACCCATTGCGCGCCTGACCGCGCAGGCGTAGCGTGCCGCGCCGTGACCACAGAAGAGCCCGACCCGGGGGCGGAGTCCCCCGCCGTCAAGCGATTGCTGATCGGCGACCCGCTCACATCCGCGACGCAGGACCAGCAGCTTCTGGCCAAGCGCATGGCACTGCCGATCTTCGCTTCCGATGCGTTGTCGTCGGTGGCCTACGCCCCGCAGGAGCTCATGATGATCCTGCTGCTGGGTGGGCTTTCGTTCCTGACCTTCAGCCCTTGGATCGCCCTCGCGGTCATCGTGCTGCTGGCGGTGGTGGTGCTCAGCTACCGCCAGCTGATCACCGCCTACCCCTCCGGCGGCGGGGACTACGAGGTGGCCCGCACGAACCTGGGAGAGCTGCCCGGGGTCGTCGTGGCATCCGCCCTTCTGGTGGACTACATCCTGACCGTCGCGGTGTCCGTGGCCGCCGGGGTCGACAACATCATCTCGGCCCTCCCCGCACTGAACCCGTGGCGCGTCGAGCTCGCCATCGGATTCGTGGTGCTGCTGATCGCGGTGAACCTGCGGGGCGTGCGTGAGGCCTCGCGCGCGTTCGCCTTGCCGACGTACCTCTTCATCGGGTCGGTGGGCGTGATGGTGGCCACCGGACTGCTGCGTTGGGCGATGGGCGATGCGCCGGTGGCATCCAGCGCGCACTTCGGGGTGGAGCCGGCGAGCCTCACGCAGGCCGCGGTGGTGCTGCTGCTGCTGCGCGCCTTCGCCAGCGGCTGCTCGGCTCTGACCGGGGTCGAGGCCATCGCCAACGGCGTGCCGGCCTTCCGCCCACCCCAGGCGCGCAACGCACGCACCACCCTGGCGATCATGGGCCTCATCGCGATCTCGCTGTTCGCGGGGCTCACGACCCTGGCCCTCGTCAGCGGCGTGCGGTACGCCGAAGACCCCTGCCGACTGATCGGCTTCGACTGCTCGCTGCCGCAGCCGTCGCTCATGGCGCAGGTGGCCGCGGCGACCTTCGGGATGGGCTCCGTGCCGTTCTACATCGTGCAGGCCGCCACCGCGTGCGTGCTGCTGCTGGCCGCCAACACCGCGTTCAACGGCTTCCCGCTGCTGGGGTCGGTGCTGGCCAGCGACGGCTACGCGCCCAAGTCGCTGAACACGCGCGGCGACCGGTTGGTGTACTCCAACGGCATGATCCTGCTGGGCATCGCCGCCATCACGGTGCTGCTGATCTTCCGGGCCGACGTGACGACGCTGATCCAGCTGTACATCATCGGCGTGTTCGTATCGTTCTCGCTTGGCCAGATCGGCATGGTGCGGCACTGGAACCGCGAGCTGCGACTGATCCCCCGCAGGGCCACGCTCGAACGCCGCGCCGCCCTGCGCGGCCGCGTCGTCAACTCGCTCGGCGCCGTGATGACCGTCGTGGTGCTGGCCATCGTGACGGTGACCAAGTTCACCCACGGCGCGTGGCTGGTGTTCCTGGCGATCCCGCTGCTGACCGCCTTGATGATGGGCGTGCGCCGCTACTACCTCGCCGTGGAGACGGAGACGGCGATCGGCGACGACAGCGTCCGCTTCGGATCCCGCGGAGACGTCGCCCTGGTGCTCGTCGGTTCGTTCCACAAACCCGCGGCGAAGGCGATCGACTACGCCCTGGCCGCCCGCCATGACACGACGATCGCGGTGCACGTGGCCGTCACGCCCCGCGACACGGCGCAGCTCGAGGCCGATTGGGAGGAGCATCACGTGCCGGTGCCCCTGGTCATGCTGGAATCGCCCTACCGCCAGTACGCCGGCCCGCTGGAGACGTTCATCCGCGAGTACCGGCAGAAGCACGGCTCCTCCGTCGTGACGATCTACCTGCCGCGGTACATCGTCGGGCACTGGTGGGAGACCTTCCTGCACAACGGGAGGGCCCGTCGCCTCGCCCAGCGGCTGATGCTCGTGCACGGGGTCGCCGTGACCCTCGTGCCGTGGATGCTGGACTCCTCGCGGCTGCTCTACCGCCGCCCGCCCCGCCCCCTGCCCGGCGACGACCGGGCCGGCATGCCCGCGACGTACGGCCTGGTGGCGCACATGCAGCCCGAGCCCGAGGACGAATCGCCCGAAGCCGCACCGTCGGGCGCCGGCCCGTCGGGCCCGGCGTAGCTCGGCGCTGGGCCCGCCACCTCGGCCATCGGACCCGGCGCAGCCTGGGCGGCGTAGCCTGGAAGGGTGAGTGCCTCCATCGCATCCGAGCCCGGCCGGGTCCTCGACGCCGCCGCCCTGCGCGCCGACTTCCCGATCCTGCGGCAGACGGTGGGCGGCGAGCCGCTCGTCTACCTCGACTCCGGCGCCACAAGCCAGAAGCCCCAGGTCGTACTCGACGCCGAGATCGACTTTCTGACCCGCGCCAACTCCGCCGTGCACCGCGGCGCCCACACCCTGGCCGCCGAGGCGACAGACCTGTTCGAGGACGCCCGCGAGACCGTCGCCGGCTTCGTCGGCGCCCAACCCGACAACCTCGTGTGGACGAGCGGCGCCACCCTCGCCCTGAACCTCGTCGCGTACTCGATCGGCAACGCCACCGCCGGACGCGGCGCTCCGGCATCCGCCCCCTTCGCGCTGCGCCCCGGCGACGACATCGTCGTCACCGAGGCCGAGCACCACGCGAACCTCATCCCGTGGCAGGAGCTGGCCGCCCGCACCGGAGCGGTGCTGCGCCACATTCCGGTGCGCGACGACGGCACGCTCGACCTGGATGCCGCCGCCTCGGTCATCGGCGAGCGCACGCGGGTCGTGGCGTTCAGCCACGTGTCGAACGTGCTCGGGATCGTCAACCCCGTGACTGAGATCGTCGCGCTGGCGAAGGCGGTCGGTGCACTGACGGTGATGGATGCCTGCCAGTCGGCTCCCCACCTGGCGCTGGACCTCCCCGCCCTCGGCGTCGACCTGGCCGCGTTCTCGGGGCACAAGATGCTCGGACCCTACGGAGTCGGCGCACTGTACGGGCGCACCGAGGTGCTCGAGGCACTGCCGCCCTTCCTGACAGGCGGATCGATGGTAACCACCGTCACCCTCGACGAGGCGGGATTCCTGCCCGCGCCGCAGAAGTTCGAAGCCGGCACGCAGCCGGTGTCGCAGGCCATCGGGCTCGCCGCCGCGGCGCGCTATCTCGACGCGATCGGCATGGATGCCGTGCACGCCCACGAGCGCGTGATCGGCCGACGCCTGCTCACCGGGCTCGACGCGATCGACGGAGTGCGGGTCCTCGGCGACCCCGGCGCCGATGTCGACCGCATCGGCCTGGCATCCTTCGACGTCGCCGGAGTGCACGCGCACGATGTGGGGCAGTTCCTCGACTCGCGCGGCATCGCCGTGCGAGTCGGGCACCACTGCGCCAAGCCGCTGCACGCCCGGTTCGGGCTGACCGCATCGGTGCGCGCGTCGGCATCGGTGTTCACCACCGACGACGACATCGACCGCTTCCTCGACGCCGTGTCGGGCGTCCGAGCGTACTTCGGCGCGGAAGGAGCC
>NZ_JANJFJ010000233.1:0-5031 GCF_024626565.1 Microbacterium sp. zg.Y909 | reverse complement strand
CCACGCCCCCGGATGCTGTCGCTGACGGCATCCGGGGGCGTTCCGCGTCTCAGGGAGGGGACGCTCTCCCGGTTCCCGGGAATGATCACCGAGGTCCGGTACTGGCGCCGCGTGCCCTGAGATCCGCGGCGGGGGTCTCATCCCACCTTGTGCAGCCACACCACCGATGCGTCATCGCCGGCGTGGCGGAAGGGCTCCAGCTCCTCGTCCCATGCGGAGCCGAGCGCGACCTGCAGCTCGTGCTGCAGCTCGATCGGGTCACCGGCGGCGACTTCCATCGCGTAGCGCACGCGATCCTCGCCGATGACGATGTTTCCAGCGGTGTCGGTCTGGGCATAGTGGATGCCGAGCCCCGGCGTGTGCAGCCAGCGACCTCCGTCGCTGCGGGGCGTCGGGTCCTCGCTGACCTCGAAACGCAGGTGCTCCCACCCGCGGATCGCCGTGGCCAGGGCAGCCCCCGTTCCGGCGGGTCCCTCCCAGTAGAACTCCGCGCGACGGCTGCCGGCCAGCACCGGCTGGTCGGCCCATTCGAAGTTGACGGCGCGGCCGAGCGCGCGGCCCACAGCCCATTCAAGGTGCGGGCACAACGCGCGCGGCGCTGAGTGAATGTAGATCACTCCGCGCGCCTGTGGTGTCGCCATGATCTCTCCTTCGTCAGGTACGTCTTCCCCTACGACCTGATGCGGACCACGGCTTCTTCGGTTGTGTTCCCGCCATTATCACGGAAGCACGTGCGGGATGACAAGTGTGTGATTCCGACGAGCGACGTGTGCGAGCAGCCTCTCCCCTTCCCCCCGGCGCCTCACCTTGCGATGATCAGCAGGCCCGCGCCCTTCGGGCCGCCTTATCTCAACAAGGAGACACGATCATGACTGGCAGCGACATCGGTCCTCGCCCTCACGCCTTCGACATCGAAGCCGCGACCCGGCAGAACGAGAACTACCGCGCGGTCGTGTGGACGGGGAAGCACCTGCAGGTCACGCTGATGTCCATTCCCCCGGGTGAGTCGATCGGCCTCGAGGCGCATCCCGACACCGATCAGTTCCTTCGCCTGGATGCCGGTCGGGGCCGGGTCGTCATGGGCCCTCAGAAGGATCAGCTCGATTTCGAGCAGGATGTCGCGCACGGATGGTCGATCCAGGTTCCCGCAGGCACATGGCACGACGTGATCAACACGGGCGACGAACCCCTGCGCCTTTACACGGTCTACGCGCCCTCCCACCACGCGGCCGGGATCGTGCAGGCGACACGGGCCGACGCGGAGCGAGACGAGGCGACGGGCACGGATGAGCCCCCGTCGTGGACGGCGCAGCCGCCCACGGTCGACGACGACCAGCACGCCTAGCCGCACGCGGGAGGACCCGATCACTACGCAGGGTGGCTCGAGAACTCGGCGGGCTTCAATGTCGAGATCGTCGCGCACAAGTGGTGATCGCGAGCAGTGCGAAGCTTCGCTCTCCCTCATTCCCTCCGACCCCGTGACCGTGTGGGAATCGGGAGGGTTTTGTAGGGCGGGTGGGACTTGAACCCACGATCGTCGGGTTATGAGCCCGCTGCCTTGACCAGCTTGGCCACCGCCCCCTCACCACGACCTTACTAGGCGTACATGGCTTCGCTCGCACCTGCCATGTGGGTGGCCGCTCTGTAGCGGGCCCTCAGCCGCGGGGCTTCTCGCCGGGCGATGCAGGACCCTCGGTGCCCCCGGAGCTGCCTCGAGGGAACGGCTGCTCCTGGCTCTGTGAGACGACCTGCGGATGATAACGGGCCAGCGTCATGACGCCCCAGATGGCGATGGCCCCGGCGACGGCGAACATCACGAAGCCCCACACCGGAACCGCGGCCCCTTCGCCGAGCACGAGAAGGCCGATGAGGACGGCGACCATCGGATCGACGACCGTGAGCCCCGCGATCACGAGGTCCGGCGGGCCCGAGGAGTACGCGGTCTGCACGAAGTAGGCGCCTAGCCCGGTGCCGGCCAGCAGTGCGACGACGCACAGGACCGTGAGCCACTCGAAGTCGCCGTCCTGGATGCGCTTGATGACGATCTTTGCCAGGGTCGCGACGAATCCGTAGACGATGCCGGCGGCGAGGATGTAGAACAGGGCGCGGATGCCGCGACGGCGCCTCACCAGCAGCCACGAGACGACGAGGGCGGCCGCGACGACCGCGAGGATGACCAGCACCGTGATCAGCTGACGGTTGGTGACGGTCTGCTCGACGGCGAACAGCGCGGCGACGATGACGAACCAGAAGATGCCGCCCACACAGGCGATGATGGCGATCAGCGACCGTTTGTTCGGGGGATGCCCGGTCACACGCGCGTTGAGCAGTGTGGTGATGACGAGCGCCACGGCCCCCAGGGGCTGCACGACGATCAGCGGCGCGACTGTCAGAGCGCCGAGCTGACAGACGATGGCGAGGCCGAGCATGAGCGTGCCGACCACCCACGAGGGCCGCGCCAGCAGCTGTCGCAGCTGACCGCCGGTCAGTCCGGTCGAGCCGTCCTTGCCGCTGAGCCGCTCGACCTTCGCGACACCGCGATGCTGGTACTGGGCGCCGAACGACATGAACACAGCGCCGGCGAGCGCCAGCGGGATGCCGAGGAGCAACCCCGGGTTGCGGAACACGCCGACAAGCTGGTCGCCGACGTCTTCGATACCCACCGCCCACATCACCCCTCGACAGTAGCGCCAACGGCTTCTGGGTAGGCTCAAGGACGTGGCTGTTCTACCGATTCGCATCATGGGCGATCCCGTCCTGCACTCCCCCGCCGCCCCCGTCGGAGAAATCACCGACGAGGTGCGTCAGCTGGTGGCCGACATGTTCGAGACCATGGATGCCGCGCCCGGCGTCGGCCTCGCGGCACCGCAGGTGGGCGTGTCCCTGCGCATCTACACGTACACCTACGAGGACGACGACGGTCAGCCGTGGCGCGGCGCGATCATCAACCCCGAGCTGTGGATGCGGCCCCTCGAGCCCGGCTCCCCCGACCCCGATGCGGAGTCCGAAGGATGCCTGTCCTTCCCCGGCGAGCGGTTCCCGCTGCGTCGGTCGGACGAGGTCCTGGTCACCGGCATCGACCTCGACGGCGCGCCCGTCCGCATCCAGGTCGACGGGTGGCGCGCGCGCATCATGCAGCACGAGTTCGATCACCTCGACGGCATCCTCTACGTCGATCGCCTCGACGACGGTGACTGGAAGACCGTGCAGAAGATCGCCCGCAAGCGCGGCTGGGGTCGCCCTGGGGTCAGCTGGATGCCGGGAGTCGACGACCTCGACGCCTGACTGTTCGACGGCGGCGCGTCCGGTCCGCCCGCCCGCGAGACAGCACTTTCCGGGTGAGACACCAGGCGCCGCGTGGTGTCTCGGCCGATGAGTGGTTTCTCAACCGGGCCGGGCCGGGTCGGGCCGGGGCACCGTCGCTGACCTGCCTCATCCGATCCGCCCTCGCAACCCCCGTTCGCGACGACTCCCCGATCGGTAGCGTTCCCCGCACACCCACGCGAGGAGGACGGCATGGCTCGGTTCGGATACACGCTCATGACGGAGCAGAGCGGTCCACGTCAGCTCGTGGACTACGCGGTGAAAGCCGAGGCGGCCGGGTTCGACTTCGTCGTCTCCAGCGATCACTACTCCCCCTGGCTCACCACCCAGGGGCACTCCGCATACGCCTGGAGCATGCTCGGGGCCGTCGCCTACGCCACCCACGACGTGGAGCTCATGACCTACGTCACCTGCCCGACCATGCGCTACCACCCCGCAGTCGTCGCGCAGAAGGCGGCGACGATGCAGCTGCTCTCGGAGGGCCGCTTCACGCTTGGCCTCGGGTCCGGTGAGAACCTGAACGAGCACGTCGTCGGCGAGGGGTGGCCGGCGGTGCAGATGCGCCAGGACATGCTGGTCGAGGCGATCGAGATCATCCGCGCGCTGCACACGGGTGACCTCGTCACCTATGACGGCCAGTACTTCCGGGTGGATTCGGCGCGCATCTGGGACTGCCCCGAGGGTGGCGTGCCGCTCGGCGTCGCGGTGTCGGGCGAGTCCTCGATCGAGCGGTTCGCGGGACTGGCCGACCATCTCATCGCGGTGGAGCCGCAGGCGGAGCTGATCGAGGGGTGGGATGCTGTGCATCCAGAGGCATCCCGCAAGATCGGCCAGATCCCGATCAGCTGGGACCCCGACCGCGAGGCGGGGATCGCACGCGCCCACGAGCAGTTCCGGTGGTTCGCGGGCGGATGGTCCGTCAACGCGGACCTGCCGACGCCGGCCGGCTTCGCCGCGGCATCCCAGTTCGTCCGGCCCGAAGACGTCGCCGAATCCATCGCTGCGGGCCCCGACCTGGACGAGCTGGCCGAGAGCGTGCAGCCCTTCCTCGACGCGGGCTTCACCGACGTCGCTATCGTGCAGGTCGGCGACGAGCAGCAGGACCGCTTCGTGACCGAGATCGCCGAGCCATTGCTGGAGAAGCTGCGCACGCTGTGAGGGCACCCGGGGTGGCGCCGAACCGGTGAGACCGCACCTGGCGGCCGAGACAGTGGTCGTTACCCGCTGTCTCGGCCCCCAGATGCCGTTTCATCGGCGGGGCCGATGGTCGAACCCGCGTGACCGGTGGCCTAAGCTAGGAAGCGAGGATCCCGCGTCATCTGCGCGGCCCTCAACCGAAGGCCAGGGCTTCCACCCCTGGCCTTCACCTTTTGCCGGCCGCTGGCCGCCTCAATCCTCCGCGTCCGCGATGGCCTCGCCGTCGGCGTCGAGCGGTATCGGGCGCTCATGCGGTGGTAGGGGCTCCGGCAGGCCCGTCTCCGGGTCGAGGGGGCGATCGTCGTCGATGAAGGGGATGGGGACGCCCGTGCGAGGGTCGATGAGACCCTCGCCGTCAGGGATACTCAGGCTCATGTCGCTTTCCTTTCCTCTCGGCCAGGATGCGACGCTGCCGGGGGCCGCGCACCCCGTTGACGGGGGCGCAGCCCCCCGCTAGCCACCCCGCTACGCGCTGCGCGATGATCCCGGCGGTGCGGACGTACCGGCGTC
>NZ_JANJFJ010000232.1:0-1973 GCF_024626565.1 Microbacterium sp. zg.Y909 | reverse complement strand
GCCTCAGGCGGCGGGGCCCCCGGCCGCGCTGCGTCGGTCTGCGACGAACAGGCCGCAGGCGACGACAAAGCCAGCAACGGCGGCAGCGACCCATGAGACCCAAGTGAGCCCGATTACCGTTCCCGCGATCGAACACGCGAAGAGTGCGATCAGCACGAGTCCCGTGAGCGCGAGCGGGACGATGGCTCCCGGGATGGGCGCGAGGTCGGCGGTGGACTTCGACACGAAGAGGATCCCCACGGTGCACGCGCCGGCGACGAAAGCCATGCCGACCCCGGTGCCCATCAGAGGTGACCAGACCGCGACCGCGGCGAGCAGCGCCACGGTCAAGAGAATCCAGGCCGGCGTCCGGTTGTCGTGACTCACAGGTTCTCCCGGGACGGCGTCAGCACGGCCGGTCGACCATGCGCGCCGCATGATCTGCACTATAGGGCCCGAACGGTGCGCCCAAAGCAAAACTCCCTTGACGAATCAAGGGAGTTTCGGAGCCTGTGGCTCCCCGGCTTGGACTCGAACCAAGAACCTATCGGTTAACAGCCGATTGCTCTGCCAATTGAGCTACCGAGGATCATGCACACCTTGCGGCGGGCAACTCGTCAATCCTAGCAAACGTCTGAGGGTGCTCGTGACTCACGACGCGACCAGTCTCGGGTTCGCATCGTCTCCGGGCGTCCACAGCAGACCGCCCGTCCCGTGGCCGGTCGCGACGGTGTGTCCGGCGCGAAGGACGAGCACGTCGGCATCCAATTCGTCGACCGCGGCCGCTTCGTTGGTGACGATGACGGCGGCCATGCCGTACTCCGCCCGGCGGCGCAGGATCGCGTCGCGCGCGGCCCGCCTCACTTCGACGTCGAGGTTCGCGTACGGTTCATCGGCGACCAGCAGTTGCGGACGCAGCATGAGTGCGCGCGCCAGCGCGACGCGCTGGCGCATGCCCGCGCTCAGCTCGTAGGGATACTTCATTGCCGCGCCCAGGGGCAGTTGCAGTTCGTCGAGCAGAGCCGCGACGCGCACCGCCAGTGCGCGCTGGTTCACCCTCCGGTCGCGGCTGGTGACGGGCTCCCCCACCACCTCTGCGACGGTCGAGCGCGCCGGAAGGTCGGCGCCGGCTCGCTGGGGAAGGTAGCCGGTGAGGTAGGTGTGCAGGCGGTGGGCGCGTCCGCGGCGGCCGAGCCGCACGCCTTCGACGACGGCGCTGCCGCCCACGAGCGACAACGCCGAGCCGCCGCGGCCGGCCAAGACCGCGGCCAGGCTGGACTTGCCGGAGCCGGTGGGCCCCATGACGGCGAGCGTGCCGCCGCGCGGGAGGGTGAACGTGACACCGTCCACGACCCGCTGCATCGACCCGGTGTGGGCGATGGAGAGGTCGTCGCACCGGACAGAGAACTCGTCGTCACTGCTCGGGGTCATGGTCCCATCCTGCCCGGTCGGGCGGGCGCGGGCTACTCGGCGATCAGCCGGGCACGCTCGACGTCGAGCTCCCGAAGGCGGATGCGCACCGCACGGCCCCCGTCGGAGTCCACATCGACACGCTGGATGTGCCGCATGAGCTCGCTCTTCTCGCGTTCGATGACCCGCAAGCGCAGCCGACGCGCGAGGTCGGCGGTCGAGGCCAGGGCGCCGGCTTCGGTGCGCGCCGGGAAGTCGGCCGTGAGCAGTTCGGCGGCGAGGGTGCGGTAGGGCTCGCGCACCGCTTCGACGGCGGCCGCCGCCCAGCCGATCCGGGTACGGTCGGGCTGTTCGACGACGGCGCGACGTACGGCTTCGAGCGCAGGATGGTGGAACGGCAGCGCCAGCGCGGGGTCGAGGACGGCGGCATCCACCGCGTGACCGTACTGCAACACGCCCATGATCGCGTCGCGCTCGAGCGCCACATCGGCGGTGCGCGGAAGCGATGCCAGCGTCACCCGCGGCGTCGGCGCCTCACCGCCGTCCGCGACCGGCGCCGTGGACGAGGTGGGGGCTGCATTCTT
>NZ_JANJFJ010000231.1:0-7012 GCF_024626565.1 Microbacterium sp. zg.Y909 | reverse complement strand
CCGAGCGCGCGGCCGAGACCGAGCATGGATGCCGAGACGATGCCGGAGCGACCGAACGGGAAGACGGCCATGCGGATCATCTCCCAGCGGGTCGCGCCCAGGGCCAGCGCTGCCTCTTCGTGCAGACGCGGGGTCTGCAGGAAGATCTCGCGGCAGATCGCGGTGATGATCGGAACGATCATGACGGCGAGCACGATCGCGGCGGTGAAGATGGTGCGTCCGGTCTGCGAGACCGGGCCGGCGAAGAGGGGGAACCAGCCCGCGTTGGTGACGAGCCAGTCGTAGACCGGCTGCACGGTGGGGGCGAGCACGAGGATGCCCCAGAGGCCGTAGACGACCGACGGCACCGCGGCGAGCAGGTCGACGACATAGCCGAGGGCCGCGGCCAGCCGGCGGGGGGCGTAGTGCGAGATGAAGAGGGCCACCGACACCGACAGCGGCACCGCGATGACCAGCGCGAGGAACGACGCCCACACGGTGCCGAACGCCAGCGGCCAGACGTAGTCCCAGAAGTTGGTCGTCAGCAGCGAGGCATTTTCGCTGGTGGCCGTCAGACCGGGGATGGACTGCACGATGAGGAAGATCGCGACCGCGGCCAGCGTCGCGAGGATCATGGATCCGGCGAAGAGCGCGGCGCCCGAGAACCAGCGGTCGCCCGCGCGCTGCGGAGGCTTGCCGGTCGTGGCCTGGTCGGCCGGGGCGGTGGTGGTGGTCATGGGGTCCTGTTCTCGGGTGCGGAGAGCGGGGTGCTGCCCGGCCCCGGACGCGCCGGGGCAGGGAAGAAGGCGGTCACTCGGTGACGATGAGGTCGATGGCGTCGTTGATCTGGTCGCGCAGCGCGTCGGAGATGGGCGCGTTGCCGGCGCTGGCCGCAGCGGCATCCTGTCCCTCGGGGCTCGCAACGTACTCGAGGAAGCCCTTGACGACGGGGGCGGGGGCGTTCTTGTACTCCGCGCACGCGATCATGTAGCTGATCAGCACGATGGGGTAGACCCCGGCGGCATCCGTCGTACGGTCAAGCGCAACGGCGAGGTCACCGTCAGGGCGGTTCTCCTCGAACTCCGAGGCGTCGACGGCGGCCGCGGCGGCCTCGGGGGAGTACGTGACGAACTCGTCCCCGACCTTGATCGCGGCCGTCGACAGCCCCTCTTCGCTGGCGCGGGAGGCGTCGGCGTAGCCGATGGTGCCGTTGCCGGCGGTGACCGAGGAGATGACGCCCGAGGTGCCCTGACCCGCTTCGTTCGCGGCGCCGGTGGCGGGCCAGACGCCGTCGGGCTCCCAGGTCCACTCGGCGGGGGCGGCCTGGTAGAGGTAGTCGGTGAAGTTCTCGGTCGTGCCGGAGTCGTCGGCGCGGTGCACGACGGTCACGGGCAGGTCGGGAAGCGTGACATCGGGGTTGAGCGCGGCGATGGCCGGGTCGTTCCAGTTCGTGATCTTGCCCGAGAACAGGCCCGCGAGGGTGGTGGCATCCAGGTCGAGGGAGTCGACGCCGGCCACGTTGAAGACGACCGCGATGGGGGAGATGTAGGTCGGCAGCTGCAGGATGTCGGAACCCTCGGTGCAGCCGGCGAAGGTGCCTTCGAGCTCCTCGGTCGTGAAGGCGCGGTCTGAGCCGGCGAACGCGACGGCGCCTGCCTGGAACGACTCGCGGCCGGCGCCCGAGCCGGCGGAGTCGTAGGTGACCTCGACGCCGGGGTTGGCGGTCTGGAAGCCCGCGGTCCACGCCTGCACGGCGACCTCCTGCGACGAAGCGCCGGCGCCGGCGATGTCGCCGGACAGATCGCTGTCGCTGACGGCTCCGAGGTTGCGTTCGTTGACCGCGCAGCTGGTGAGGGTCAGGGCGGCCACGGCGGTCAGCGCGCCGATCTGGGCGAAACGGGGGAGCTTCACTGTGATCCTTCGGTGTCGGGCGGGCCCGCGTAAGGAACCCGCCGCGACGGTAGAGAGCGACTGTTACGAGAGTGCGCTTTCCAAGTGAACGAAAGGTGAACAGCCCCCGCGCTCGGCAGCACGAATACTCACTCGCCGGCGGCGGCAGACTCAGCGGGAGGGGTTCGGGACGTGCGTCTCGATCGCCACGATGCCGGAACCCGGGTTCGTGGCCGACAGGTGCACCACCGAGAAGGCCCCGACCTCCAGCGCCGAGGCGCTTCCCAGGTACGAACCCCGCATCGTCCCCGTCGCCAGCGCGATCTCGGTGAGGATCTCGGGCAGCACCGGACCGTGGCTGCACAGCACCGCGGCCTTGCGCGCCCGCACGCGTTCGCCCACCACGGCGCGCGCGTCGGAGCGGCCGTCCTCCCAGGCATCCTGACTGATCAGCGGGGTCAGCTCGACGCGCCGCTCGAGGGCGGCCGCCAGCGGCGCCACCGTCGCCGTGCACCGCTCGGCTGGGCTGGTCACGATGCGCCGCACCCCGAACGACGACAGCGGGCCCACCAGCGCCGCGGCCTGCCGCACGCCCTTGGGTGACAGCGGCCGCTTCGCGTCGGCCTTCTTCCAGTCCTCCCGCGGTACCGCCTTGGCATGACGCAGCACGATCAGGGGGAACGTCTCCAGCACCCCGTCATCGACGAACTGCGCGAACCCGTCGAGGATCTCGATGTCGACCGGGTAGCTCAGCCGCGCGCGCGCCTTCTTCAGGCTCACCCACTCGAGCGCCGCGATCTCCTTGTTCGGCACGAACGTCGACGCGCGGATCGCGGCCTCGGTCGCCTGCGCCGACCAGTAATGCACGATCTTCTGCTTCTTGCTCGGCAGCCGGTACCGCGACACCCCCAGTGCGACGCCGAGGGAGACTCGGATGCCGGTCTCCTCATGGATCTCGCGCACCGCTGTCTCGGCCAGCGTCTCGCCGGGATCGACCTTGCCCTTGGGGAGGGTGACGTCGCGGTAGCGGGTGCGGTGGATCAGCAGCACGCGCAGCTTGCCGTCCACGACGCGCCACACGACGCCGCCCGCGGCGTAGACGGCGAGGTCGGTCATCGCACCGCCCGCACGCGCCGACGTCGCTGGATCGCCGCCATGGTCTGGTCCTGCAGGTCGGCCAGGGGCTTGCCCTTCGCGTCGAGGTGGTGCCGGGTCCATTCGCCCTCGGGGCCGAGGTGCCACGAACTGGTGCGGTCGCTCATCGCGAGGTCGAACAGGTCGACGAGCTCCTTGACGTGCGCGGGCTGGGTGACTCGCACCAGCGCCTCGACGCGCCGGTCGAGGTTGCGGTGCATCATGTCGGCGCTGCCGATGTACACCTGCGGGTCGCCGCCGCCCTCGAAGGCGAAGATGCGGGAGTGCTCGAGGTAGCGACCGAGGATGCTGCGCACGGTGATGTTCTCGCTGACACCGTCGAGCCCCGCCTTGAGGGAGCAGATGCCGCGCACCCACACGTCGACCTTCACGCCGGCCTGGCTCGCGCGGTAGAGCGCGTCGATGATCTGCTCGTCGACCATCGAGTTGACCTTGATGCGGATGGACGCGGGCTTGCCGTCGAGGGCGTTGCGCCGCTCGGCGTCGATGAGCCGCAGCAGCCCTTTGCGCAGGTGCAGCGGGGCCACCAGCAGGCGCTTGAACTTCTTCTCGATCGCGTAGCCGCTGAGTTCGTTGAACAGGCGGGTGAGGTCACGGCCGACCTGCTCGTCGATCGTGAACAGGCCGAAGTCCTCGTAGAGGCGGCTGGTCTTGGGGTTGTAGTTGCCCGTGCCGATGTGGCTGTAGCTGCGCAGCGCGCCGTCTTCCTGGCGGATCACGTGCAGCAGCTTGCAGTGGGTCTTCAGCCCCACGAGGCCGTAGACGACGTGCACGCCGGCCTTCTCGAGCTTGCGGGCCCAGACGATGTTGGCGGCCTCGTCGAAGCGCGCCTTGACCTCAACGAGCACCAGCACCTGCTTGCCCGCCTCGGCCGCATCGATGAGGGCCTTCACGATCGGGCTGTCGCCCGACGTGCGGTACAGGGTCTGCTTGATGGCGAGCACGTGCGGGTCCTTGGCCGCCTGCTCGAGGAAGGCCTGCACGCTCGTGGTGAACGACTCGTACGGGTGGTGCACCAGCACATCGCCCTTGCGGATCGCGGCGAACAGGTCGGTCCGGCCGTTCTGCTCCACCGGCTGGAAAGCCGGTGCCGTGGTGGGCACGTGGGGTGGGTAGTGCAGCTCGGGCCGGTCGATGCGCGCGAGGTCGAACAAACCCCGCAGGTCGAGCGGACCGGGGAGACGATAGACCTCCTGCTGGGTGATGTCGAGCTCGTTGATGAGCAGGTCCAGCGTCAGCTCGTCCATGTCGTCGCCGACTTCGAGGCGGATGGGCGGACCGAAGCGGCGCCGCAGCAGCTCGGCCTCGAGCGCCTGGATGAGGTTCTCGGTCTCGTCCTCCTCGATGACCACGTCTTCGTTGCGGGTGAGGCGGAAGGCGTGCTGGTCGAGGATCTCCATTCCGGGGAAGAGATCCTTGAGGTTGTGGGCGATGAGGTCTTCGAGCGGGATGTACCGCACGGTCTCGCCGTCGCTGCGCACCGGCACGAACCGGGGGAGCATGGGCGGCACCTTCAGGCGCGCGAACTCCTGGCGACCGGTGCGGGCGTTGCGGATGCGGATGGCGAGGTTCAGCGACAGCCCCGAGATGTACGGGAAGGGGTGGGCCGGGTCAACGGCCAGCGGCATGAGCACGGGGAAGACCTGCCCCTGGAAGTACTCGTACAGAAGCGTCCGCTCTTCATCGCTGAGGTCGTGCCACGTCACGATGTCGATGCCGACCTCGGACAGCGCCGGACGCACGAGCGTCGTCCACGCGTCGGCGTGACGCAGCTGCAGCGCGTGCGCCTCGGCGGAGATGTCGCCGAGCACGTCCTGCGGGGAGCGGCCGACGTTCGTGGGCACGGCCAGTCCCGTGACGATGCGGCGCTTGAGGCCCGCCACCCGAACCATGAAGAACTCGTCGAGGTTGCTGGCGAAGATGGCCAGGAAGTTCGCCCGTTCGAGGACCGGCAGTGACGGGTCCTCCGCGAGCTCGAGCACGCGCCGGTTGAACGCGAGCCAGCTGAGCTCGCGGTCGAGGTACCGGTTCTCGGGCAGGCGCGAATCGTACGTCTCGACGGCCTGGTCGAAGTCGTCGTCGTCGGCGTCGCCCAGGCCGCTGTCGAGTGCTTCGGAGTGGATCATCAGCCCATCATGTCAGGGGCCGGGGCAGCGGCGGGGACGCATGCCGATCCGTTCAGGCCTGCGATCGTTCGCGAGGCGCGGGGACCTGGTCGTCGTCGTCGTAGACGTTGAAGCGGTACCCCACGTTGCGCACCGTGCCGATGAGCTGCTCGAGGTCGCCGAGCTTGGCACGCAGGCGCCGCACGTGCACGTCGACGGTGCGGGTGCCGCCGAAGTAGTCGTAGCCCCACACCTCGCTCAGCAGCTGCTCGCGCGTGAACACCCGGGAAGGATGCGTGGCGAAGAAGTGCAGCAGCTGGAACTCCTTGTACGTGAGGTCCAGCGGCTTGCCGTGGACCTTCGCGGAGTAGGAGGACTCGTCGATCGTGATGCCGGAGGTCTGGATGCGGGTGGAGACCTGCTCGGCCGACTGGCGGCCGACCGCGAGGCGCACCCGCGCGTCGACCTCGGCGGGACCGGCCGAGACGAGGATGACATCGTCGATGCCCCAGTCTGTGGAGACCGCCGTGAGCCCGCCCTCGGTCACGATGAGCACGAGCGGAGCGTCGAGGCCCGTGGTGGTCAGTATCTTGCACAGCGATTTCGCGCCCACGAGGTCGAAGCGGGCGTCGATGAAGATGACGTCGGCGCTGGGGGCGTTCACCAGCTGCGCGGGCTCGGCGGGAATCTGGCGGACGCGGTGGCTCAGAAGTTCGAGCGCGGGCAGCGGCGGGGTGCCGCCGGGCGCGGAGCTGAGCACGAGAAGCTGGGCCAAAAGAAGATCCTCCCAGGCGCGGCGGGCCGCGTCGTGCCCCCATCCTAGGGCGCGGTGCTCGACCTGCTGGCACCGCTCCCGCACGAGTGGCGGCCGGTGCGTAACAATGGATCCATGACCATTCCCGAGCTGGCACCACGGCGCACCTTCGGGGGCATCGTCGCCGTGTGGGTCGTCGCCGCCGTCGCGGCCGTTCTCATCGGCATCTTCGCCCCGGCTGAGTGGCGAGCCCCGTGGGTGACCGTGGCGCTGGGTGGATGCCTCGTGCTCTCGTTCGCGGTGCAGCTGGCGTACGGCCGGTCGCAGAACTTCACGCAGCGCATGGCCGCCAGCATTCTCGGCGCCCTGCTGGTGATGGGGGTCATCGGGTTCGGGTTCGGTCTGGCGACCCTCGTTCCGGCGTAGAGTGGGCACCATGGATCTCTTTGCCCTCGAGATGTTCTTCGTCGGGTTGCTCGGCCTGGCCGGGCTCGCGATCGCCTTCGTGTCGGCCGTGGTCGTCAAGAACCTCTACCGCGGCCAGCGCTGACGGCTGCCCCGTGATCGAGCTGCCGACCGACCTTCCCGCGGACCTCGTACCGCTGTCGTGGCTGCTCGGCGTCTGGGAGGGCACCGGGGTCATCGACTACGAGACGGCAGACGGGCTGCGCCTCGAGGGTGAGTTCTCGCACCGCGTGAGCTTCAGCCACGACGGCGGCGACTACCTCAACTACTCCGCGCAGGCACGCCTGCTCACCGAGCCGCAGACGCCGCTGGTCGCCGAGACCGGCTTCTGGCGTCTGGGTCGTCCCGCCACCGCGTCCGACGCGGGGCCCGGACTGCTCCCGGCCACGGCAGAGGCGCCGCCGCGCACTGTCGACGACATCGAAGCGATGCGCACCCCAGAGGGCGGTTTCGCCATCGAGGTCGCCCTCGTGCATGCCGACGGCGTCAGCGAGTTGTACATGGGACAGGTGCGCGGCCCCCGCATCGACATCGCGACGGATGCCGTGATGCGCTCGGCATCCACCAAGCCCTACGCCGCCGCGACCCGCATGTACGGCCTCGTCGACAACCACCTGCTGTGGGCGTGGGACATCGCCGCCCTCGGCTCGCCGCTGGCCTCGCA
>NZ_JANJFJ010000230.1:0-7014 GCF_024626565.1 Microbacterium sp. zg.Y909 | reverse complement strand
AAGATCCGCGAGATCCTCGGCCGCCGCCCCACGTCGGGCGAGCTGGCGATGTACTCCGTCATGTGGAGCGAGCACTGCTCCTACAAGTCGAGCAAGATCTACCTGCGCCGCTTCGGCGAGAAGGTCTCCGAGGAGATGAAGACCCGCCTCATGGTGGGCATGGGCCAGAACGCCGGCGTCGTCGACGTCGGCGAGGGCTGGGCGGTCACCTTCAAGGTCGAGTCGCACAACCACCCCAGCTACATCGAGCCCTTCCAGGGTGCGGCCACGGGCGTCGGCGGCATCGTCCGCGACATCATCTCGATGGGCGCGCGCCCCGTCGCCGTCATGGACCAGCTGCGCTTCGGCGCCATCGACAACCCCGACACCGCGCGCGTCGTGCACGGCGTGGTCAGCGGCATCTCGTTCTACGGCAACTGCCTGGGCCTTCCCAACATCGGCGGCGAGACGGTCTTCGACGCCGTCTACCAGGGCAACCCCCTCGTCAACGCCCTCGCCGTGGGCGTGCTGCGTCACGAGGACCTCAAGCTCGCCAATGCCTCCGGCCCGGGCAACAAGGTCGTGCTCTTCGGCGCCCGCACCGGCGGCGACGGCATCGGCGGCGCGTCGATCCTGGCATCCGACACCTTCGCCGACGGCGGACCCACCAAGCGCCCCGCGGTGCAGGTCGGCGACCCGTTCGCCGAGAAGGTGCTCATCGAGTGCTGCCTCGAGCTGTACCGCGGCGAGCTCGTCGAGGCGATCCAGGACCTCGGCGCAGCCGGCATCTCGTGCGCGACGAGCGAGCTGGCCGCCAACGGCGGATCCGGCATGCGGGTCGACCTCGAGAACGTGCTGCTGCGCGACCCCTCGCTCACACCCGAGGAGATCCTCATGAGCGAGAGCCAGGAGCGCATGATGGCGATCGTCGCTCCCGAGAAGCTCGACGCGTTCCTCGCCGTCACCGGCAAGTGGGACGTCGAGACGAGCGTGCTGGGCGAGGTCACCGGCGACGGCCGGCTGCAGATCTTCTGGCACGGCGAGGAGATCGTCAACGTCGATCCCTCCACCGTCGCCGTCGACGGCCCGGTGTACGAGCGCCCCGTCGCCTACCCGACCTGGATCGACGCCCTGCGCGACGACTCCGCCTCGGCGCTGCCGCGCACCGACGACCCCGAGACGCTGCGCGAGCAGTTCCTCACGCTCGTCGCGAGCCCCAACCTCGCCGACACCTCATGGGTGACCAACCAGTACGACTACTACGTGCTGGGCAACACCGCGCTGAGCTTCCCCGACGACGCCGGCATGATCCGCGTCGACGAGGAGTCGGGCCTGGGGTTCGCCATCGCCACCGACTGCAACAGCCGGTTCTGCCAGCTCGACCCCTACGAGGGCGCGAAGCTGGCCCTGGCCGAGGCGTACCGCAACGTCGCCGTCACCGGTGCCGTGCCGACCGCGGTCACCGACTGCCTCAACTTCGGCAGCCCCGAGAACCCCGAGGTCATGTGGCAGTTTTCGCAGACCGTCGACGGGCTCTCCGACGCCTGCCTCGAGCTCGGTGTTCCCGTCACCGGCGGCAACGTGTCGTTCTACAACCAGACCGGCGACGCCCCGATCTTCCCGACTCCGGTCGTGGGCGTCCTCGGCATCATCGACGACGTGGCGCGACGCATCCCCAGCGGCTGGCAGGATGCCGGGGAGAACATCTACCTGCTCGGCGTCACCGCCACCGAGCTGAGCGGCTCGCAGTGGGCGGGCACCATCCACGGCCACCTCGGCGGGCGTCCTCCGAAGGTCGACCTCGCGGCCGAGAAGCGTCTGGCGGACCTGCTGCACGCGGCATCCCTGCAGTCGCTCGTCTCCAGCTCCCACGATGTCTCCGGCGGGGGCCTTGCCCAGACGCTCGCCGAGGGCGTCATGCGCTTCGGCGTCGGTGCGCGGGTCTGGCTGCGAGAGATCATGGAGCGCGACGGCGTGGATGCCGCGACAGCGCTGTTCTCGGAGTCCACCGGACGGGTCGTGGTGACCGTCCCGCGCGAGGACGACGTGAAGTTCCGCGGCCTGTGCGACGGACGGGGCTACCCGGTGATGCGCATCGGTGTCACCGATGTGCCCGGCGACGGCGATGCGCCGGCGCTCGAGATCCAGGACGTGTTCACCGTGTCCGCCACCGAGCTGCGCGAGCGGTCGCAGGCCACCCTGCCCGCCGCGTTCGGCGCGACGGTGGCCGAGCCCGTCTGACGAGGAGATGACATGAGCAGCGACGACGAATACGGCTCCTACGGCCAGGGGCGTCAGCGGCGCATGAAGATCGTGGCGTGGGTCGTGATCGCGTCGCTGATCCTCGTCGGCGGCGGGTCGACCGTCATCGCACTGCTGTTCGGCTGAGCCCGGACGCAGCCCAGCGGCCGCCCGGCCCGGTCCTCGCGCCGGGTCGGCGCGTACGATGGCAGGGTGGACACCGTCCTCCTGGTTCTCGAGTCGTGGTGGTGGGTCGCTCCGGCAGCCGCCGGCGCGGGTGCCCTCGGCTACGGCGCCCTGACGACGAACCGGCGCCGCGCCCGCCGGCTGGAGCTCGACGCCGCCCGGCACGAGGAGCTCGCCGCCTACCGCGCACTCCAGGGCTGCGCGCGGCGCAGGCCGACGTGCTCAGCGAGAAGGCGCAGCGCGGCGCGCTGTGGCTTCCCGCCCCGATGTCCGAGGCGAAGCGGATGCTGCAGGAGGCGAAGTACGAGGAGAAGCGGGCCGCGCTGCAGTTGCGGGCCAGCCGCAGCCGGGTGAAGGCGATGCGCGCTCGGTACGCGACCGCGGGCCGCGACGCCCCGCTGCCGATCGAGCAGCTGACCGCTCGACTCGATGCCGTATCGGCCCGGTGGCTGGAGTACGAGACGGATGCCGCGAAGGCGCTCGCGTTCCCGCAGATGCTCGACTCCCGGCATCCGCTGACCCTGGCGTTCCTCAAGGCGCAGCGCGAGGCGCAGTGGCTGCGCCCGGCATCCGGGCGCGAGAAGGTGACTCCGGAGCGCTTCGTGGCGTACCGCGATGCGGTGCATGCGGCCGAGACCACATTCGCCGCGGCGGAGCGCGACGCTCAGCGCGCGGCGCGCGCCGCGCTGCCGGGGGTTCCGGGGGCGCCAGGGGTTCCGGCGTTTCCATCGCGGCCGGGGAGCACGCCGCGGGGCACCTGGCCGGTGCCTTCCCGCACACCCAAGCCGCCGACGGAGTCGTAGGCTCGCCGTCGCCGTGGGCGGCGGGGGCTAGCATGACAGAGTGGACGAGCTGTTCGGCTTTCTCGGGAGCTACTGGTGGTTGGCTTTCCCGCTGGCCGGGGTGTTCGGCGGCGCCGGGCAGGCGTGGCAGCGGGCGAGCAAGCGCCGGCACAAGCGGCGCCTGGAGATCATCCGCGCCAAGAGCGAGTTGAAGGCCGCGCAGGCGGCAGCCCGGGGACGGCCGGTCGCCACGGCATCCATTCCCACGGCGATCACCCGCCCATCGCCGCAGCCGAGCCAGCTCGAGCAGCTGTTCGCGCTGCACGACGGTGTGACGCAGCGCTGGCTCGACTACGAGCTCGATGTGGCGAAGCTGATCGCCTTCCCCGCCATGAGTGACGGACGACAGCCCTTGACGGCTGCCTTCCTGCGGGCGAAGAAGAACGCGGATCACCTGCGGCCGGAGTCGGCGAACGCGAAGGTGTCGCAGGAGCAGGTGGACGAGTACCGCAAGGCGGTCACGGAGTTCGAGGTCGCGTTCGACCTGGCCGAGCGCGAAGCGCGGCGCATGCGGGATTCGTCGTTCAGCGAGGTGGAGCGCAAGCGCCTGGCGACGGCGCAGCAGCTGCTCTCGGTCGCGGTGGACCAGGCGGCGACGCCCTCGGAGCGGCAGCTGGCGTACAAGCGGGTGCGCGAGGAGCTCAACGGCCTGATCGCGCTGTCGGACGAGGCGATCGACGTCCTCGAGACGAAGGTGTCGCTGGAGATCACCTCCGGAACGCCCGAGTGAGTATTCGCGTCGCCGAGTGAGTGATACTCACTCGCGAGCGCGAATACTCACTCGCGAACGGGGACTCAGGAGGTCAGCGAGGCGACCCACTCCTGGTGCGCGGCGATCCACTCGGCCACGACGGCCTCGTAGTCGTCGCTGTCGTTCTCGTTGAACATCGCGTTCTCGAGCGAGTACAGCGTCTCGCTGTCCATCTCGAAGGCGCTCAGCCACTCGAAGACCTCGGGGAAGTCCTCCTCGAACGTCGTCGAGGCGTACGAGTGGATGCCCTCGGCGTCGCCGAGCAGCCCCTTCGGGTCCTCGAGGTCCTTGATCGGGAACGCGTCGTACGCCCAGTGCGGACGCCACAGCGTCACGAGGATGTTCTCGCCGGCACGGGTCGCCGTGTCGAGCTCGGTGAGCATCGCCGGGGTCGACGACGTCACGTGGTCGAAGCCCTCCAGGCCGTAGCCGGGGATGACGGCCGAGTCGGTGACGGTCGCGAGACCCGAGCCCGACTCGATGCCGTAGATCGTGCTGCCGAAGAGGTCCGCGTTGTCGGCGAGCTCCTCGATCGAGTCGATCGGCGCGTCCTCGTTCACCGCGAAGGTGAGCTTGGCGTCCTCGTTCCAGGCGCCGAGGTCGACCATGTCATCGCCGTACTCCTCGATGTAGTCGGCGTGGGTCAGCGGCAGCCAGGTGTCCAGCGTCACGTCGTAGTCGCCGCTGGAGATGCCGTTGTAGACGGCGGCCGGGTCGGCGTACTCGAGCTCGACTTCATAGCCCTGCTCCTCGAGCACGGCCTTCCACAGCTCGGACGCGGCGATGCCCTCGTCCCAGCCGTTGAACACGGCGATGGTGATGGGGCGGTCTGCCGCGGCATCCCCCTCGGCGCCGGCACCCTCGTCGGATCCGGTGCAGCCGGTGAGCGTCAGCGCCGCGGCGGACGTGAGCGCGAGCGCCCCCAGGAACGTGTTTCTCTTGGTCATCGTGACTTCCTCTCCCTTCGCGTGCTGTGCGCGAAGCGGTCGTTGTGGTCGGGCGCGGAATCTCCGCGCCCCCCGCGAGTGATGAGCTCGCAAGATGTGGGGCCCGAAGGCGTCAGGCGGATGCCGCGACCGGCCGTGGCTCGTCCGCGTCGGCACCCCGCGACGCGGCGCGCGCCGCGCGAGAAGCGCCGCGGCCGCGCGAAGCGGCCCGGCCACCGCGACGTGACCCTCGGGCGGCGAGCGCGGAGGTCACGCGGTCGAGGATCATCGCGATGATGACGACCGAGAGTCCGGCTTCGACGCCGAGCGCGATGTCGATCTTCTGCAGGCTCTGCACGACGTCGCCACCGAGGCCACGCGCGCCGACCATGCCGGCGATGACCACCATCGACAGGCTCAGCATGATCACCTGGTTGACGCCGGCCATGATGCTCGGAAGCGCCAGCGGCAGCTGGATCTGGCGCAGGATGCGGCCGGGCGATGCGCCGAAGGCGTGCCCGGCCTCGACCACCTCGCGGTCGACGCCGCGGATGCCGAGCTCGGTCAGCCGCACGCCGGGGGCGAGGGCGAACAGGATGGTCGCGACGATGCCGGGAACGACGCCGACGCGGAACAGCATGAGCGCGGGGATGAGGTACACGAAGGCCGGCATGGTCTGCAGGAAGTCCAGCACCGGGCGGACGATCTTCGAGACGGTGTCGCTGCGGGCGGCCCAGATGCCCAGCGGAATGCCGATCGCGAGCGCGATCACCGAGGCGACGATGACCAGGGCGAGCGACTGCATCGCGTTCTCCCATTGGCCGACACCCACGATGACGAGGAGTCCCACCACGGTGCCGACGGCCAGCCACACACCCTTGGCCCACAGCGCCAGCGCCGCGAGCACGACGATGACCGCCCAGAACGGCGGCGCCTGCAGCACCCACTCGAGCGCGTCGTAGACGGCCAGGAACAGCGAGCGCAGTCCGTCGAAGAGCCACCCGAAGGTGTCGATCAGCCAGCGGGCGAAGGTTTCGGCGATGTCGCCGATCGGAAGACGCACGTCGTTCACGCCGCTCCCCCCTTCGACGAGGCCGCGAGTTCGGCGGCGTCGGCCTCCGCCTGCCCGAGTTCCTCCAGCGAGGCGGCCAGGTCGGCCGGCGGCACCGAGGGCGCGGGCTCGATGATCGGCAGGGCCTGGGTCGTCGCCGGCACGTTGCCGAGCGCGGCGAGCAGCGTCACCCGCGGGATGAGGCCGACCAGGCGACCGGCGGCATCCACCACCGGCACCGGCACCGTCGTCTCGACGGCGCGCTCCACGACGTCGGTCAGCGGGTCGTCGGGCGACACCGTCGGGACGGACGCGTCGATGACGGCGCGCAGGTCGGTCTCGCCCGTCTTGATCGCCCGGATCACCTGACGGTCGCTGACCAGGCCCAGCAGCCTGCGGTTCTCGGTGACGAACACCGAGCCGGCCTGCAGCTCGCGCAGGGACCGGAGCGCGCCGCGCAGGCCGGCGCTGACGGGAGTCGTGGCGTGGGCGGGCTCCATGACGGCGGATGCCGTGAGCACCCTGGCCCGGTCGACGTCCTGCACGAACTGGGCGACATAATCGTTCGCCGGGTCCGTGAGGATCTCTTCGGGCGTGCCGTTCTGCACGATGCGACCGTCACGCATGACGGCGATGCGGTCGCCGAGGAACATGGCCTCGTTGAGGTCATGGGTGATGAAGACGATGGTGCGGCCGAGCTCGCGCTGCAGCTCGACGAGCTGCTCCTGCATCTCGCGGCGGATCAGCGGATCGAGCGCGGAGAACGCCTCGTCCATGAGCAGGATGTCGGTGCCGGCCGTCAGCGCGCGGGCGAGCCCCACCCGCTGACGCATGCCGCCGGAGAGCTCATCGGGCATGGCCTCGGCGCGGTCGCCCAGGCCAACCTTCTCGAGGATCTCCATCGCGCGGCGGCGGCGTTCGGCCTTGCCGACGCCCTGGATCTCGAGCGCATACGCGGCGTTGTCGAGCACCGTGCGGTGCGGCAGCAGCGCGAAGTGCTGGAACACCATCGAGATCGACTGACGACGGATGCCGCGC
>NZ_JANJFJ010000229.1:0-7029 GCF_024626565.1 Microbacterium sp. zg.Y909 | reverse complement strand
CCGACCCGGCCACGGTCTCGGCATCCCGGGGGACGAAGACGGCCGTGTACGAGTGGCTGCCGCGGGTGAGCGTGCCCAGCCGCAGCGACGCCAGTCCGCCGCGCACGGGAGCTGTGCCGATGACGGCGCCATCGGGTCCACCCTCGCGGAACTCGACTGTGCCGTCGGCCCGTGCCCCGCTCTGCTGCACGTACGCGACGAGCGTCGTGGGCAGGAAACGGTTGATGTGCACCGGCAGCAGCGCCACGAGGCGGGTGCTGGTCTGCGCCTTCTCGACGGTGCTCGCCGCCACCTCGATCGGCACCGTGACGACGGTGCCCGAGGGCTGGGCCGTCAACGTGAGCGCCGCAGCGCCCGCAGCGACCCCGGCCGGCAGCGTGACAGAGACCGTCGCGGCGCCGGCGGTGACGGGCACCTCACCCAGCACCGTGTCGCCGAGAGCGACCGACAGCGTGGTGTTCTCGGGGGCGCCGCGACTGGTGAGGTTCAGCCCCGCCAGCGAGAACTGCACCTGCGCGCCGGCCTCGACCGTCTCGGGCACCCCGCTGACCTGCACGGCCTGCTTGGCGTACGAGGGGGCAAGAGGGGAGTTGTCGGCGATGTAGTCGACCCACGCCTCGTAGTCGAGCAGACCGGTGTCGACGTACCCGGTGCCCTCGGTGAAGACGCGGAAGTTGTCACCGCCGCTGGCCAGGAACGAGAACGTGCCGATGCGGTACTCCGCCGCCGGATCGATGGGCTGGCCGTCGACCGTCACCGACGTGATCCGCTCACCCTCGGGGAGGGCGGGGTCGAACGTGTAGGACACGTTGTCCGACAGGCCGAGCTGCAGGTACGGACGCTGCGGGACGTTGCCGTCGGCGTCGCGCTGCCACTGCTGCTCGAGCAACGTGGTGAACTGCTCACCCGTCAGCGTCACGAGGCCGAGCGTGTTGTTGAACGGCAGCACCGCGTTGGCCTGCGAGAACGACACCGTGCCGTCGGGCAGCCCCTGAACCGCGGTCGCTCCGAACTCCGCCTGCGTGTCCCACAGGTCCGCACGAAGCCCACCCGGGTTGGTGACGCCGATGACGGCGCCGTTCGGCAGGTCGGCGAGCGAGTCGCGCAGCATGTTCGCGACGGTGTTGCCGAGCGTCGATTCCGACGCCCGGTCATCGCGGGTGCCGCCGGTCCACACGCCGTCGACGAACGAGCCGCCGGAGTACGCGGTGGTGATGTCGGCCGCGACCTCTCCGACGGCCGTGTTGCCGACCTCGGCGGCGGCCGCCAGTGCCGCCTGAACGATCGCGGACACCTCGGCCACGCGGGGGTACTGCGCGACGAGGGTGGCGTCGTCGACCGTGGTGCGCTCGACGTTGCGCTCGGTGTGCGCGATGACCTCCCCGTTGTCGGCGTCGAGGGTGAGGGTGATCTCACCGACGCGGGCGCCGTACGAACCGGTCTGCACGATCGGACGGGTGCGGTCGGTGCCGGGGATGGCGGCCGACCACGCGTACTCCTTGTGCGTGTGCCCGGTGAAGATCGCGTCGACCTCGGCGGCGGTGTCGTTCACCAGTGCGGCGAAGGGGCCGCCCGCGGCGAGCTCCTCTTCGAGGGTCGCGCCGTCGGGAGTGCCGGCGCCGGCACCCTCGTGGTAGAGCGCCACGAGCACGTCGGCCTCGCCGTTGGCTGCGTCGCCGTCGCTCAGCTCGGCGGCGACGCGGTTGACGGCCTCGACGGGGTCACCGAACTCGAGCGCGGTGATCCCAGCGGGGGAGACGAGCGTCGCGGTCTCCTCGGTCACGGCGCCGATGACGCCGACGGTGAGTCCGTCCACCTCGTGCAGCGAGTACTCGGGTAGGGCCGGGGTCTCGGTGCCGGCCAGGTAGACGTTCGCACCCAGCTGCGGCGCGTCGAACGCGTCGGTCACGCGGCCCGCCAGGTCGTCCCAGCCGCGATCGAACTCGTGGTTGCCGACCGCACTGGATGCCAGATCGAGCGCGTTCAGCATGTCGATGGTCGGCTGGTCCTGCGCGACAGAGGATGCGAACAGCGAGGCGCCGATGTTGTCGCCCGCCGAGAGGAACAGCACATCGCCGGCGGCGCTCTCGCGCAGCTGCTCGATCGTGCCGGCGAACTTCACCGCGTTGGCGTCGATGCGCCCGTGGAAGTCATTGATGCCGAGCAGGGTCAGCTCGACGGGAGCGGCGGCCGCGCTCATCCCCACCTTGATGGGGTCGTGGTCGCTGGAGCGGTAGACGTCGGGGGCGTAGAACTCGGTGCCGTGCGAGCGGAACCGGCTGTACTCCAGGGCGAGGGCCTCGCCGGAGTTGATGTTCCAGATGTCCGCTCCGGTCGCGCGGCCCAGAGCCGCCTCGTTGAGCAGCACGTGGTCGAGCGAGCCCGACAGACCCGAGAAGCTGTAGGACTGCGTGGTCACGCCGAACGCCGACTCCGCGCCGGCGAACCCGGCCTCGTACAGCACCTGCAGCGGGTCCTCCTGGCCGTAGGAGTTGAAGTCGCCCACGAGCGCGACGGCATCCACATCGCCCTGCACGTCGGCCACCCAGTCGCGCAGCGCCGTGGCCTGGCGCACGCGCGACTCGTTCGACGAGCCCTGACCGTCGCCGGTGTCGGCGTCGCCCGGCCAGGGACCGGGGGAGCCCTTCGACTTGAAGTGGTTCACGACGAACAGGAAGGGCGCGCCGCCGTCGGCGGGCTCGAACACCTGCGCGATGGGCTCGCGGGCGTTGCCGAAGGCCTGGTCGGAACCGCTCTGGTCGCCGAGCGCCATCGCCGCACCGACGGGCGAGACCGCGGCCGGCTGGTAGATGATCGCATTGGTGATGACGTCCTGCTGCGACAGATCGGGCAGATCCTCGGACGAGGCGACGTACGCCCACTTCTCCTGCTCAGACGCGGCGTTGAGAGCACCGACGAGCGTCGCGGTGGCCTCGTCGGCCTCTTCGCCGAGGACGGCGGAGTTCTCGATCTCCATGAGCCCCACAACGTCGGCATCCAGCTGCTCGATGGCCGCGACGATCTTGTCCTGCTGACGCTGCAGGTCCTCGGCGTCCCACGCCCCACGCTGGTCGCAGCCCTGGCGCACCGTCACGCCGTCGCCGAAGCGGTCGGTGTAGGCGACGCACGAGGCGCTGTCGGTGCCGACGGTGGTGAAGTAGTTCAGCACGTTGAACGAGGCGATCGACAGGTCGCCACCCACCTCCTCGGGCGCGGCGGTGCGGGGGCTTGTGAAGGACACTCCGTCAGCGCCGGAGCCGTCTCCGGTCAGCGGTGCGGTCGGGTTGAGCTTCCAGGAACCGTTGCGGTAGTCGACGATGACCGGCTCGGCGAACTCCACCGCGCCGCCGACGACGATGGGCTCGGCGAGCGAAACGTACCCGGGGGTGAGCGCGCTGTTGGCGGCACTGAGGAAGTTGATGCTCGCGCCGTCATCGAGCGTCACGGCCCGCGCGGCGTTGTCCGCGGTGACGGCGTCGGCCGCGGGGCTGCCGGGGCGTGCCACGTCGGTCGGCTGACGCAGCGGAGTCTCGCCCGCGGCGAGCCCCACCTCGCCGTACTGGTTGGTCGAGTAGGTGTTGGTCACCGTGAACGACCCCTGCGGGGCGACGAGCATCGACTCGAGCGCCTCGCGCTGCGCGTCGTCAGCGGGCCAGCCCACGGTGGCCGGGACCGGCGCTGCCGCCGGCTCGACCACGGCGGCGGCACCCGGGGAGACGGTCAGCTGGGTGAGGCCTTGATACTCGCCGACGAGGCCGGTGACCTGCACGGTGTCGCCCAGGGCGACCTCCGACACGGCCTCCGGCGCGCGGACGAACACGGCGTCGGATGCCACGTGGGTGGCGGGGTCCAGCGCCCCTCCGGTGCCGGGGGTCTGGATGACGTAGCCGCCGAAACCGCCGGTGGGGTAGTGCGCGGTCACCACGCCGGTGGTCGTGACCGTGCGGCCGACGAGGGGCGACTCCGCCTGCGCGCCCTGGATGTCGGCGATCGCGACGACGGTGGGCTCGGGTTCCGGTTCGGGCTCGGGATCCGGATCGGTGCCTCCCGCGCCGAGACCCTGGGGCGTGGGCGCGGCGGCGGTGAAGTCCGCGGCGTTGTCGGCCGTGTTGGCAGCCGCCTCGTCGCGGCTCACACTCTGCGCGTTGGTGGTGCCGGGCGCGGCGGCGCTTCCGGCGAAGTGGGTCGCGCCGCCCCAGCCGACGAAGTCGACGACCTGGGGAAGGTCCACCAGGGCGCTCGCGCCCGACAGCGGGGTGAGCGAGGAGACCAGGGCGACCTTGCCCTGACCGCCGCTGAGGGCGATGGTCCCGTCGACGTCGGCCTCGAACACCGGCTGGGTCGTGTCGGTGCCGGTGGCCTGCCCGATCAGCAGGCGTTCGCCGGCGGGAAGCACCTGGCCGGTGAGCGCGGTGACCTGCCAGTTGCCACCGGTGGCGGAGGCGTACTGCACGCTGTACGCGGAGAGGTCCACTTCGGAGTCGGAGACGTTGGCGAGTTCGATGAAGTCACGCTGATAGGCGCCACCGGAGTTGCCGCCGCCGCCGTACACCTCCGCGATCACGACCGGCGCCCCGATGCTCACTGCGGCGTGTGCGGCCGGCGCGAGCGAGACACCGGCCGCGACCGTCGCCGCAACCGTGAGCAGCGCCCAGGGCCGCCGAAGCGCGGGCCGTGCGGACAGAGGAAGGGGGCGTTGCGTCACGATCGTCTCCTGTGATGGTCGGGCGCTGGGGGAATCGCGCAGACATCGGACACGCTACTGAGCAGACGGCTCAATTCAGGGGTCAGATCGATGACACGTCGGTTAACTTGTTCTCACCGAACCAGGGCTGGCGTGTCGCACCCCGCATCCCTTAAGGTCCCGCGCGCAGCCCGGCGCGCGACCGAGCCCGCGACCGCGGCGCAGCCCCGGTAGACTCGACGCGACATGTCACCCCGTGCCCTCACGCCGCTCGCGCCCGCAGCCACGCCGCCCGCGCAGATCCGCAACTTCTGCATCATCGCCCACATCGACCACGGCAAGTCCACGCTGGCCGACCGCATGCTGCAGATCACCGGCGTCGTGTCCGATCGCGACATGCGCGCCCAGTACCTCGACCGCATGGACATCGAGCGTGAGCGCGGCATCACGATCAAGTCGCAGGCGGTGCGCATGCCGTGGGCCGCAGGCGGCGAGACCTTTGCACTGAACATGATCGACACTCCCGGGCACGTCGACTTCACCTACGAGGTCAGTCGGTCCCTCGCCGCCTGTGAGGGGGCAGTCCTTCTCGTGGATGCCGCCCAGGGCATCGAGGCGCAGACGCTCGCCAACCTGTACCTCGCGCTCGAGAACGATCTGCAGATCATCCCGGTGCTGAACAAGATCGACCTTCCGGCGGCCGACCCGGACAAGTTCGCCGCCGAGCTTGCCGGCCTCATCGGCGGACGGCCCGAGGACGTGCTGCGCGTCAGCGGTAAGACCGGCGTGGGCGTCGAAGAGCTGCTCGACCGCATCGTCCGCGATGTGCCGGCGCCGCGCGGCGACGCCGACGCACCCGCCCGTGCCATGATCTTCGACTCGGTCTACGACTCCTATCGCGGCGTGGTGACCTATGTACGCATGATCGACGGCAAGCTGGAGCCGCGCGAGCGCATCCAGATGATGTCGACGCGGGCCACGCACGAGCTGCTGGAGATCGGGGTGTCCAACCCCGAGCCGGTCCCCACGAAAGGGCTCGGCGTCGGCGAGGTGGGCTACCTCATCACCGGCGTGAAGGACGTGCGCCAGTCCAAGGTCGGCGACACGATCACCACCCACCGCAAGCCCGCCACCGAGGCGCTTCCCGGCTACACCGACCCGAAGCCGATGGTCTTCTCCGGCATCTACCCGATCGACGGCAGCGACTACGCGGAGCTGCGCGAGGCCCTCGACAAGCTCAAGCTCTCCGACGCCTCGCTGCAGTACGAGCCCGAGACCTCGGTGGCGCTGGGCTTCGGCTTCCGCTGTGGATTCCTGGGCCTGCTGCACCTGGAGATCATCACCGAGCGGCTTTCGCGCGAGTTCGGCCTGGACCTCATCACCACGGCGCCGTCGGTGCCGTACGAGGTGCACACCGACACCGGCGAGACGATCACGGTCACCAACCCCAGCGAGTACCCCGATGGGCGCGTCGCCGAGGTGTCGGAGCCCGTCGTCAAGGTCGGCATCCTGCTCCCCAAGGAATACGTCGGCACCGTGATGGAGCTCTGCCAGGGCCGCCGCGGCACCCTGCTCGGCATGGACTACCTGAGCGAGGACCGCGTCGAGCTGCGCTACAACATGCCGCTCGGTGAGATCGTGTTCGACTTCTTCGACCACCTCAAGAGCCGCACGCAGGGCTACGCGAGCCTGGACTACGAGCCCGCCGGCTCGCAGACGGCCGATCTCGTCAAGGTCGACATCCTGCTGCAGGGCGAGAAGGTGGATGCCTTCAGCTCGATCGTCCACCGCGACAAGGCCTACGCGTACGGAACGCTGATGACCGAGCGCCTGCGCAAACTCATCCCGCGCCAGCAGTTCGAGGTGCCCATCCAGGCGGCCATCGGCGCACGCATCATCGCCCGCGAGAACATCCGCGCCATTCGCAAGGACGTGCTGGCCAAGTGCTACGGCGGTGACATCACGCGCAAGCGCAAGCTGCTGGAGAAGCAGAAGGAAGGCAAGAAGCGCATGAAGATGGTCGGCCGCGTCGAGGTGCCCCAGGAGGCGTTCATCGCCGCCCTGTCGGGCGACGTCGACGGCAAGAAGTAGTCGACCACCGTTCACGCACCCTCACGAAGTAGGCTGGATTCCATGCGCCGCGGGACCTTCAGGGACGAGACGGTCGACTACGCCGCCGTCGGGGCGACGCAGGCGTCCGACCTTCTGCAGTACCCGCCCGAGCGCAGCATCCCCGCCGCAGAGGCGTGGCGCCTCGGCAGTGGCGAGGACCGCTTCCGCACGGCCGGCGAAGCGCTGCTGTCGTGGGGCGCGCAGCGCGGGGCGGGCCTGGAGCTCGAGGACGT
>NZ_JANJFJ010000228.1:0-7059 GCF_024626565.1 Microbacterium sp. zg.Y909 | reverse complement strand
GCACGATGGCGCGGCCCATGGCGACACGCTGACGCTGACCACCCGAGAGTGCCTTCGGCTTGCGGGTCAGGTACTCCTCGAGGTCGAGCAGCTTGGCGGCCTCGAGCACGCGGGCGGCGCGCTCTTCCTTGCCGACGCCGGCGATCTTCAGGGCGAAGCCCATGTTCTCGGCGACCGTCATGTGCGGGTACAGCGCGTAGTTCTGGAACACCATCGCGATGTCGCGGTCCTTCGGCGGCACGTCGGTGACGTCCCGGTCGCCGATGAGGATGCGGCCGGAGTTGACCTCTTCGAGGCCGGCCAGCATGCGCAGTGACGTGGACTTGCCACAGCCCGACGGGCCGACGAGAACGAGGAACTCGCCGTCGGCGACCTCGAGGTTGAGCTTGTCCACAGCGGGGCGCGTGCCCCCGGGGTACAGACGCGTTGCGTTGTCGAATGTGACGGACGCCATGGTCTCTTCTCCTTCACCGGCAGGTACGTGCCGGACGATCCGTAGTGAATGAGCGGGGGGATGCCCGCGCGCCCGTCATCGGGCGTGCGTTCAGTATGCCACGTCTGGGTTTTTCCCAGGCACTCTGACTAGCATCGGACCAGCCGCGCACCCCGAGCGGCATCAGCCGGACACCCGGCCGCATTCTTTTAGAAGGTCTCCATGTCCAGCGACGAATCCTCGAACGCCCCCGCCCGGCGCGACGCCCGCGAAGCGGTGCGCGAAAAGGCGCAGCAGGTGCGGGCGCGGCAGGCGCGCATGAGGATCGTGCAGCGATCGCTGATGGCCGCGGTGGGTCTCGCGCTGATTGCCGTCATCTCCGTCTCCCTCGTGTGGGCCTTCTCGTCCGACGCGTCGAAGCCGCAGGCGGCGCCCGAGAACGTCACCGACAATGGATTCGCGATCTCGTCGGTGGCGGGAGCCATCGGCACGGCGCAGGTGCAGGACACCGATGCCGCGGCCGCAGAGGCCACGGCGCAGCCGGCCGAGCCCGCCGCCCCGGCAGCCACCCCCGGAGCGACCGCCCCGGCCGAGGGCGACGCCGCCGTCGACATTCGGGTCTACGTCGACTACCTGTCCGAGGGGTCGCGCACCTTCCAGATGGCCAACATGGCGCAGCTGGCCGCGTGGGTCGAAGACGGCTCTGCGAGCCTCACGTACCATCCGGTGGCGATGCTGAGCGCGAAGTCCAACGGCACCAAGTACTCCCTCCGCGCCGCCAGTGCAGCGGCGTGCGTGGCGACGCACTCGCAAGAGGCCTTCTTCTCCTACACCAACGAGCTGCTCTCCAAGCAGCCGGGCGTGGACGACGCCGGCATGTCCGATGAGGAGCTTGCCGACCTGGCTCAGGCATCGGGCGTGGACGCGCCGAAGGACGTGCGCGCGTGCATCGAAGAGGGGCGCTTCGCCTCGTGGGTGCGCGAAGCCACCGATGGTGCGCTGAAGCGCATTCCGGGCACCGACAACCTCGCCCTCACCGGCACGCCCACCGTGCTCGTCAACGGCGAGCCGTACGTCGGCGCACTCGACGACCCGGCGGAATTCGCCCAGTTCGTCATGACGCTCGCGAGTGACGCGTACTACCAGGGCTCGCCGTCTCCCGCGCCGGCGCCCACCCCGACGCCCACCCCGTAGGCCGGCAGCGGCACGTCGTCGGCGCGAGGATGCCGCGTCGTGACGCTCTAGACTTGTGTGGCCCATCGCTCCTCGCGGAGCAGGGCACCAGCCGGCTTGGCGCAATTGGTAGCGCACCGTACTTGTAATACGGGGGTTGCAGGTTCAAGTCCTGTAGCCGGCACCACACTCCACCTCCGGGCTGTTGGCAGAACTGAGATGCAAGCGCCGGAGTTCCTCAGGTGCTTTGGGAGTGCTCTGCGAGATATGCCCTCATCCTTTGCAGAATCGATGCCCGAAACGGCCGCTGCTCGGCTGCACGCAGCGGTGACAGGCCATCGACAGACTTGGTCGTGAAGTCGAGATGCGGCTGTTCAAACCACAATTCGTATACGGGTTGAAGATCCGCGTCGGCGAGCTTCATCTGTATGACCTCGGTGAAAACAAGCCGGTTCGCGTCGTCCACCGCGTTCACGTCAGCGCCCAGACTGATCAACTGCCGCAGTTACCGGCGCGGTGAGGCCGGCAATGCGTCGCAGCCCCGCAAGGTGGCCGCGTATTGCCCTATACGTTCGAGAGAGACAGCGAGAGCAGCAGTCGGCGGAAGGCAGAGGGTGGGGATGCTTCGTAGGTTGGGCGCCAGGGTAGGACGCGACATCAAGGATTGCTGGGTGTGGCTGCCCTACCCGGTCAAGGTCAAATGCGTGATTGTCGGTGTATGCGTGATGTTCCTCGTGGTGATCAACATCGAGCTGATCTGGCCTCTGCTCGTGCTTCCGGCGATCATCGGCGTAGTCATCGCTGTGCGGAGAAAGCGCCACAACCGGAGAGGCTGATTCTCCATAGGCCACGGCAGACATCGGCCCACGGACAAGTCGCGCTACTTCGTGGCCACCCTGTGCGCGAGCGCTCCACAGAAGATGGCGACGATGCCCGCGACCAAGACGACGATCCCCGCGATCGTCATGGCCGTGTCTTGGGGGAGCGCAGTGCAGGCGATGGCGACGTCCTCGTTATCGCATGCGCGCCATGGCTGGAACACGAAAACCAGAGCGACGACGAATCCCAGTGAGGCTGCGATCACGCCCGCCGTGATCAGTCGTGCCGCCCCGCGCTCTGTCATGGTCACGAACGTAGCGCAGCCCTCCATCCGGCCGAGGTGCTTGAATGCCCCTCAACCGTGCGGTGGACGTCTGCCGCCGCCAGCTCGACCGCCCGCGGCGAAGACCTCTGCCACGCGCTCGAGCGAACCGGGAACAAGCGAGAAGTATGCCCACGTGCCCCGCTTGCTGCGGCTGAGAAAGCCCGCCGCGGTGAGCACCTTCAGGTGGTGCGACACCGTGGGCTGGCTGAGCCCGAGGGGCTCGATGAGGTCGCAGACGCAGGCTTCGCCACCCTCGGATGCCGCGACGATCGACAGCAGCCGCAGTCGAGCCGGGTCGGCCAAGGCCTTCATCATGGTCGCCAGGCGCTCTGCCTCGGCTGCCGAGATCGGCTCACGCGACAGGGTGGCCGCGCAGCACGGAGCACTGACTTCGGATGCGTCGAGGGCGGTGGCCATGCATCGACACTAGCAAATATTGACAAGCATCGATATGTCGGTTAGGACTATATCGACTGTTGTCGATGCCCGGAGGTAACCCGTGACACTGCTGGACCTGACGCCCCGTGCCGCGACGAGCGAGAAGCTCACCTCGCTGCCCGTCGTGATCATCGGAGCTGGTCCCATCGGCCTGGCCGCTGCGGCGAACCTGGTCGAGCGAGGCATGGATTTCATCGTGCTCGAGGCGGGCGACGCACCCGCGCACAGCGTGCGGCAGTGGGGGCACACCCGGCTGTTCTCGCCGTGGAAGCACCTGGTGGACCCCGCCGCCCGCCGCCTGCTCGAGCCGCGAGGCTGGCAGCTGCCGTCTCCCGAGCAGGCGCCGACCGGCGGGGAACTCGTGGATCTCTATGTCGCGCCGCTCGCCGGGCTCGACGAGATCGCCTCCCGCATCCGCACCGGCGCCGAGGTGATCGGTGTGTCCCGCGAGGGGATGGACCGCACCCGCACCCGGGGGCGTGCGGCTACGCCGTTCGTCGTGCGTGCGCGCGTGGGCGATGGGCAGGAGGAGGAGATCTCGGCGCGGGCGGTGATCGACGCCTCGGGGACCTACACGAACCCCCGCTCGCTGTCGTCCAATGGCCTGGAGCTGCTCGGGATGGCCGACATCGCCGACCGGGTGGCTCCCGCTCTTCCGGATGTGCTCGGTCGCGATCGGGAGCGCTTCGCCGGCAAGCGCGTCACGGTCGTGGGGGCGGGTCATTCCGCAGCGAACACCCTCCTGGCCCTCGTCGCTCTGGCGCGGGAGGAGGCGGGAACCTCAGTGTCCTGGCTGATCCGAAACGAGCGGGCCGAGCGCGTCTCGTCCTCGCCGGACGACGAGCTCACCGGCCGCTCCGACCTCGGCGTGCGTGTCGACGAGGCCGTGCGCCGCGGAGACATCTCCCTCGTGCAGGGCTTCGAGATCATCAGGGCACAGCGAGACGGCGAAGGGCTGCAGCTGGTCGGGCGGCGGCGCGGTGAGATCGCCACGCACGACACGGACGTCGTGGTCAACGCGACCGGGTTCCAGCCCGATCTGGACATGCTGCGCGAGATCCGGCTGGAGCTGGACGACATCGTCGAGGCACCGCGACGGCTGGCGCCGCTCATCGACCCGAATCGGCACTCGTGCGGCACGGTGGAGCCGCACGGGTTCCATGAGCTCACCCACCCCGAGCCGGGGTTCTTCATCGTCGGGATGAAGTCCTACGGCCGTGCGCCGACGTTCCTGCTGGCCACCGGATATGAGCAGGTGCGCTCGGTCGTCGCGTGGCTCGCGGGCGACACCGCCGCCGCCACTCAGGTGAAGCTGGTGCTGCCCCCAACCGGCGTCTGCTCCACCGATCAGACCTCCGGCGGCGGCTGCTGCTCGTGACCCGTCCGTCAGAACAGACCCACGTCCGCCGGCATCTCACCGGCGTGCGCCGGCGCGTGCTGCAGATCATCGCCGCGTGCGGACCGATCACCGTCGACGAGATCGCGGTGGAGTGGGCGGCGGCGCAGCCGTCGATGTCCGAGCGCCAGAAGGACGGGCTGCCCCGCATGGCGTCGCAGGTCGTGTGGCGGTTGGAGAACCTCGGGTGGATACGCCGTCACGGCGACGGATACGTCGCCACGCCGGCGGGACGGTCCCTGGTCGACGGCGCCTGGTTTGAGAACTGTCACGATGGACGCATGTCGAATCAGGATGCCGCGTCGCGCGAGGTGCCACCCGCATGACCGCCGCGACGAGCACCTCCGCGACCGCTCCGTCGCCCACGCGTCGCCTGTCGACGCTCGACCGGTGGCTGCCGCTGTGGATCGGTCTGGCCATGGTCGCCGGCCTGCTGCTCGGTCAGTTCGTGCCCGCCGTCTCGGATCTGCTGGTCACGCTCGAAGTGGGCGGGCTCTCCATCCCGATCGCGGTCGGGTTGCTGGTGATGATGTACCCGGTGCTCGCGAAGGTCCGCTACGACAAGATCGCCGCCGTCACCGGCGACAAGAAGCTGCTTGTCTCGTCGCTGGTGCTCAACTGGATCGCCGGTCCCGCGCTGATGTTCGCCCTCGCCTGGGTGTTCCTCCCGAACCTCCCCGAGTATCGGACGGGGCTCATCATCGTCGGCCTCGCGCGGTGCATCGCCATGGTCGTCATCTGGAACGACTTGGCGTGCGGCGACCGCGAGGCGGCCGCCGTGCTCGTGGCCATCAACTCGGTGTTCCAGGTCGTCGCGTTCTCGCTGCTCGGCTGGTTCTACCTGACGGTCCTGCCCGGCTGGCTGGGGCTGGATACGCAGGGGCTGGAGATCTCGGTCGGGCAGATCGCCCTGAACGTGCTGATCTTCCTCGGCATCCCCCTCGTCGCAGGATTCGCATCGCGCCTCATCGGTGAGCGCCGCAAGGGGCGGGAGTGGTACGAGCGCACCTTCCTGCCGCGTGTGGGACCCTGGGCCCTGTACGGCCTGCTGTTCACCATCGTGCTGCTGTTCGCCCTGCAGGGGGAGCAGGTGATCGCCCGCCCCGGCGATGTCGCCCGCATCGCGCTGCCATTGCTGGTGTATTTCGCGGTTATGTGGTTCGCCGGGCTGTTCACCGGCAAGGCCCTGGGCCTCACCTACGCCCGCTCGTCCACCCTGGCGTTCACGGCGGCCGGCAACAACTTCGAGCTCGCCATCGCCGTTGCCATCGGCGCGTTCGGCGCCGCCTCCGGCCAGGCCCTCGCCGGTGTCGTCGGCCCGCTGATCGAGGTCCCCGTGCTCGTCGGGCTGGTGTACGTCTCGCTGTGGGCGGCGCGCGCCTGGTTCCGCACCGACCCGGTGACCGGCGAACGGGTGACCCCGTGATCGTCGTCGCCGACCACCTGACCTGACCGCTATCTCTCACCGGGAATCACCATGACCACCCACACCACGCCGTCCGTCCTTTTCGTCTGCGTCCACAACGCCGGCCGATCCCAGATGGCAGCCGGGTTCCTCCGTGACATCGCCGGCGACCGCATCGAGGTGCGCTCCGCCGGGTCCATGCCCGCCGAGCAGATCAACCCGATCGCCGTCGAGGCGATGGCGGAGGTGGGCATCGACATCACCGCCGAAGAGCCCAAGGTGCTCACCACTGAGGCGGTGCAGGCATCCGACGTCGTCATCACGATGGGATGCGGGGATGCCTGCCCGATCTTCCCCGGCAAACGATACGAGGACTGGAGGCTCGAGGACCCCGCCGGCCAGGGCATCGAGTCGGTGCGTCCGATCCGCGACGAGATCCGCACGCGGATCGAGCAGCTGGTGAGCGAGCTGGTCTGAGCCCGCTGGGCGGCGTCACTCCTCGGTCGCGAGCAGAACCTCGACGGTGGTAAAGGTGTCCTCCGGTGGGGACCCGAACACGCGGATGTGTTGCCCGTCGGCGGTGACCACGTGCATCTCGAAGCGGTCTCCGTCGTGCAGACGCGCTCGCGCCCAGCCCTGTGCCTCGGCCACGTCCTCGGCCCTGGTGAGAAGCCAGTCCTCGGTGCTCCACGCCCACCCGGCACGGCTCGGTCGTCGCCAGAAGCGCACGCGGAACGTCGGCTCGTCGGATGCGAAGTCGACGGCATCGATGAGGGGTTCGGTTTCCACGCCCCCATTGTGGGGCGTCGCGGCGTCTGCCGTGTGTCGGGACCGATCTAGCTCACGCGGTCAATGCCACTTGCAGCAGTGAGAGGCCGTACTCGAACCCGGCATCGATGCCGTCGCCGAGGCGGAACGCCCCGGCCAGGTCCATCGCGGCCCATGCTGTGATCATGCCAGCGGCCCGAGAAGACGCTTCAGCTGCGTCCGCAAATCCGCGAGAACCTCCGGGGGGCTCGCCTCGGACTCATGACGGACTTCCGGTCCGTTGACCGCCGCCCAAAGGTCGT
>NZ_JANJFJ010000227.1:0-7096 GCF_024626565.1 Microbacterium sp. zg.Y909 | reverse complement strand
GCGGACTCGCTGCTCGCGGTGAAGTTGACGACGGCGTAGACGCCCTCGGTCTTCTTCTGGATCTCGTATGCGAGACGGCGGCGACCCCAGATGTCGACGTTGTCGATCGTGCCACCATCGTTGGTGATGACCTTGAGGAACTTCTCAAGGTTGGTGGCGACGAGGCGCTCGTCGATCTCGGGGTTGAGGATCACCATCAGTTCGTACTGGTGGATGTGCGTCACTTACCCACCTCCTTCGGACTAGAACGGCTCCCGGGCATTTCCCGGAAGCAGGAGGGTGTGTGCACTGTCCGTTCGCATGCGCCGAGTGGCGCGGTGAACGGACAACCTCGACAGTCTAACGGATGCCACCCCACGCGTGCGACCGCGCGATGCGTGGGTGCTCCGCGCGGCATCCTCCCCCGGCATTCGATAGCGTGAGCGCGTGCAGGGGGACATGTCGGGGAGCCCGTCGATGTCGACGGGCGCCGTCAGCGCCTCTGTGGACACCCGGCCGCACCACCTGGGGGAGATACTGCGATGACGACACCTGCGGCATCCGTTCCGTTCGACACGCGCGCGCTGACCGAGCCGGTCGATCGCGCCGCGATCAAGGCCCACAAGCAGCATCTGGTGGCCTCCGGGCGCGCCCCGTACGACGTGGGACTGCCGATCACGGTGATCATCCTCATCGTGGTGGGCGTGATCATGATGACCGGGTTCGGGAGCCTCGGCGCGGTCTTCTTCAGCATCGCCTCCTCGACGGGAGGGGGGTTCGGGCTGCTCGCTCTGCTCCCGCTGCTGCTCGTGGGAACCGTCTTCACGATTGTGATCGTCGTCATCGTGCGGTCGTGGCGTGGAAGTGGGGAACGCCGGTATCGGCTCGACCGGTTCGCGGCATCCAACGGACTCACGTTCTACCCCGAAGCGAAGGACCCGCCGCTGCCAGGTCTGATCTTCCATCAGGGGTCCGCCCGCACCGCGTCCGAGATCTTGCGGGGCGGCCAGCCGCGGTGGGTCGAGTTCGCCAACTACCGCTACACGACCGGGTCCGGCAAGAACAGCACCACGCACAAGTGGGGCTACATCGCGATCAGGCTGAACACACCGTTGCCGCACATCGTGCTGGATGCCGTGGGCAACAACGGCCTGCTGGGCTCGAACCTGCCAGCGGCGTTCGACAAGGAGCAGCGACTCAGCCTCGAGGGCGACTTCGACCGCTACTTCACGCTCTACTGCCCCGCCGGCTACGAGCGGGACGCTCTTTACCTGTTCACGCCCGATATCATGGCCCGCTTCATCGACAACGCCGCGGCCCTCGACGTCGAGATCGTCGACGACTGGCTGTTCCTCTATGCCCGGCGCGACTTCTCCACCCTGGACCCGCGCATGTGGGCCTGGCTGTTCTCCGTGGTGGGGGCCATGCTCGACAAGCTCGCGCAGTGGGAGCGGTGGCGCGACGAGCGGCTGGTCCAGCCCGAGCAGCACGCGCACGCGCTCGCGACCGCTCAGGCGGGGCACGCGGCCGCTCAGGCGGAGCACGCTCTCGCCGGGGGCGCCCAGACGCTTCCGTTCACCCCACCGACCGAGTCGCTGCGCCCGCCGCTCGGCGTCGCGCAGCAGGGACAGCGCCTGCGGCGGCGCGTGCCGTGGGCGACCATCATCGCCGTCGGGCTGTTCGGCTTGCTGTGGCTCGGGATGCAGCTGTTCATGCAGACCGGGATGTTCGGCATGCTCGGCGGGATGCGGTGACGCACCCCACGACGGCGGCATCCGTGCCCTTGGACACCCGACCGCTGACGCAGCGCGTCGATCGCGCGGACGCCCGTGCCTTCACCAAGGAACTGCGTGCGTCGAGGCGCATCGAGAACGAGGTGATGGCGAGCATCATCGGGTACGGGGTGGCCCTGCTGTTCTTCGTGGGCCTCGTGCTGCTCGATGTGCTGACGTCACGGTCACCCTTCCGTGTCGCGCTCTCCGAAGCAACGCCCCTGATCGTCGTGCTGCTGGTGTGCGCCCTGGTAGCGGTCGCCGTCACCTTCTTCTCGCAGGGGCGCGTGTCGACCCGGCGGTATCGGCTTGATCGCTTCGCACGCGCCAACGGGATGCGTTACGTGCCGGAGAAGGGCAATCCGTCATTTCCGGGAATGATCTTCGGCTCCGGGTCTTACCGCCGCAGCTTCGACGTGGTGCAGGGCAAGGGGCCGCGCCGCGTCGAATTCGCGAACTACGTCTACACCACCGGTTCCGGCAAGCATCGCCGTACCCACCGCTGGGGATACGTCGCGGTCAAGCTCGACATCCCGCTGCCGCACATCGTGCTGGATGCCACCGGCAACAACAGCCTGTTCGGATCCAACCTGCCGACGCTGTACAAGAAGGAGCAGCGTCTCAGCCTCGAGGGCGACTTCGACCGCCACTTCGCGCTCTACTGCCCCGAGGGGTACGAGCGCGACGCCCTGTACCTGTTCACCCCCGACGTCATGGCGAGGTTCATCGACAACGCGGCGGAACTCGACGTCGAGATCGTCGACGACTGGCTGCTCATGTACACCAAGCGCAACGCGAGCACGACCGACCCGGCCACCTGGGAGTGGCTGTTCGGAGCCGTGGCGGCCGTGCTCGACAAACTCGACCAGTGGGAACGCTGGCGCGATGAGCGGATGCTGCAGGCGGCATCCGGCGATTCCCGCGCGGCCCATGGGAGGGCGAGGGGTGGCACGCCGGCGGGGTCGCTGCCGTTCGCTGCGCCCGCCGGGCTGCTGCGCCCGCCCCCCGGCGTCGCGCCCCAGGGGCGCCGCCTGACCACGCGATTCCCCTGGCTGCTGACCGGACTGTGCGTTGTCGCGGTGGTGCTGTACCTGCTGCTGGACCTTCCCGGGTAGCCGGATGGGGTTCCGGCCCACCCCACCCCATCGCTGAGGTCCGCGGGGGCGGGCGGGCGGGAGCTACGGCGCCGCGGGTGCCAGGCCGAAGTGGGTCAGCTCACCCTCGGTGAGCATGCGGGAGCGCACGATGAACCGCAGACCTGTGGGGGATTCGACCGAGAAGCCGGCCCCACGGCCGGGCACGACGTCGATGGTGAGGTGGGTGTACTTCCAGTAGTCGAACTGCGCCTCGGAGATGAACACCTCGATCGGGTCGTCCAGCCCGACGCCGAGCGAGGCGAGGTGCACATCGCTCGGGCCGGTGAGGAACATCCCGACCGGAAAGCACATGGGCGCGCTGCCGTCGCAGCATCCGCCGGACTGATGGAACATCAGCGGCCCGTGCTGCGCCGTCAGATCGCGCAGCAGGGCGGCCGCGGCATCCGTCACGGCCACCCTGCTGAACGTCGTCTCCATGTCAGAAGAAGCCCATCGGACCTTCGGCGTAGGACACCAGCAGGTTCTTCGTCTGCTGGTAGTGGTCGAGCATCTTCAGGTGGTTCTCGCGGCCGATGCCCGACTGCTTGTACCCGCCGAACGCGGCGTGCGCCGGGTACTGGTGGTACGTGTTGGTCCACACCCGGCCGGCCTCGATCGCACGTCCCGCCCGGTAGGCGATGTCGCCCGTGCGGCTCCAGACTCCGGCTCCCAGACCGTAGAGGGAGTCGTTGGCGATGGAGATCCCGTCGTCGAAGTCCTCGAAGCTCGTCACCGAGAGCACCGGCCCGAAGATCTCCTCCTGGAAGATGCGCATGTCGTTGGTGCCCTCGAACACCGTCGGCGCGACGTAGTAGCCGCCGGTGAGGTCGCCGCCGAGGTCGACGCGCTCCCCGCCGGTGAGCAGCTTCGCCCCACCCTGCTTGCCGATGTCGATGTACGACAGGATCTTCTCGAGCTGGTCGTTCGAGGCCTGCGCGCCGAGCATCGTCTCGGGGTCGAGCGGGTTGCCCTGCCGCACCTTCGCAACGCGCTCGAGGCCGTCGGCGAGGAACGAGTCGTAGATCGATCGCTGGATGAGAGCGCGCGACGGGCACGTGCACACCTCGCCCTGGTTCAGCGCGAACATCGTGAACCCCTCGAGCGCCTTGTCGTAATAGGGGTCGTCGGTCACCCGCGCGACGTCTTCGAAGAACAGGTTGGGGCTCTTACCGCCGAGCTCGAGCGTCACCGGGATGAGGTTCTGCGACGCGTACTGCATGATGAGCCGGCCGGTCGTGGTCTCTCCGGTGAACGCAACCTTGCGGATGCGCTTGTGCGACGCCAGCGGCGCCCCGGCTTCGATGCCGAACCCGTTGACGATGTTCACCACGCCCGCCGGCAGCAGGTCGCCGATGATGTCGAACAGGAACAGGATGGATGCCGGTGTCTGCTCAGCCGGCTTGAGCACGACACAGTTGCCCGCGGCCAGGGCGGGGGCGAGCTTCCACGTCGCCATCAGGATGGGGAAGTTCCACGGGATGATCTGCCCGACCACCCCGAGGGGCTCCTGGAAGTGGTAGGCCACGGTGTTCTCGTCGAGCTGGCTGATCGAGCCCTCCTGCGCGCGCAGGACCCCCGCGAAGTAGCGGAAGTGATCGACGGCGAGCGGGATGTCTGCGGCGAGGGTCTCGCGGATCGGCTTGCCGTTCTCCCAAGTCTCGGCGACGGCGATCTTCTCGAGGTTGGCCTCGATGCGGTCGGCGATCTTGTTGAGGATGATCGCCCGCTCGGCGGGGCTGGTGCGCTTCCAGTCGCCGAATGCCTTCCAGGCGACGTCGACGGCGCGGTCGATGTCCTCGGCGGTGCCGCGGGCGACCTCGGTGAAGGGCTTGCCCGTCACCGGGGTGATGTCCTCGAAGTACCCGCCCTTGATCGGGTCGACCCACTCTCCCCCGATGTAGTGCCCGTAGCGGGAGCGGTATTCGGCCAGCGAGCCGTGCTCGCCGGGTGCTGCGTAAACACTCGAGACGCCCTCTTCGACGATCGTCATGTCTGTCTCCTTCGACTGTCCATGGATGGTGTGCTGCACGGGTGCGGCGACCCTGCCGCTGCCGGGCACGCTACGCCCCGCGACGTTGCATCGGGTTGCGCCGGCTCACGTCTCGAGTGCGGCGACGCGGGCGACGAGACCTGCACGGCGGGGAGAGCGCGGCGGGAGCATCGCCAGGCACAGTCGCAGCACCTCGACGTCGTGCTCCCCGTCGGCCGTGTCGGCGTAGGCGAGCAGAACCTCGACGCCCGCCTCGCCCACCAGGGCCTCGCGCAGAGTCGCGCGCACCGAGTCGCGCAGCAACTCGACCCCAGGGGCGACCGAGTCCGGGAGCACCGGGCCGGGGTACGCCGACAGGGCGACGCGGTGCGCCCCGCGGTCGAGCAGCGACACCACGTGCTGCACGTCGGTCTCGAGCGGGGCGGGCAGGCGGTACGGGCGGGATGCCGGTACGAGGTGGGGCGCGGCACGCTCGAGGACGCGGCGCAGCCGCACCATCTCGGGGCGCAGCGTCTCGGTCGCCGCCGTCCCGTAGACCAACTCGCTGAGCGCCTCGGCGGTGAGACCCTCGCGGTGGCTGGCGAGCATGAGCAGGATCTCGGCGTGCCGGGCGCTCAGCTCGCGGACGGTCTGGGTGCCTTCGGCGCCCGCTTCCAGCAGCGCGCGGTCGCGACCCAGCACCCGCAGGGTGGCGTGCGTCGTCACCCGTGGCCGCGATGCCCGCCGCCGGGGCGCCTCGGCCCGTGCCCGCAGCCGGGCGACCATGAGCTCGCCCTCGATCGCGCGCGCGGTGGCATCCACGAGCAGCTGGGCCTGGGGGGTCGCCGCCTCGGCCCCGCCGGTGACATCGATCATGCCGAGGAGCCGCCGGGTCTCGGGGTCGTGCACGGGTGCCGCGGTGCACGACCAGGGCTGCACGAACCGGTTGAAGTGCTCGGCCTCACGGATCTGCACGTGCGCGTCGAGGGCGAGCGCCGTTCCCGGGGCCGAGGTGCCGACGGCATCCTCCGCCCAGTTCGCGCCCGCGATGAAGCCCATGTCCCCCGTGAGGGTGCGCACGCGGCGATCCCCTTCGACCCAGAGCAGGCGGCCGGCCGCGTCGCCGACGGCGACGACGACACCGGCCTCGTCGGGCGAGCCGGGGAGAAGGAGCGCGCGCACCATCTGCATGACGCCGGCCAGCGGGTGCCCGCGGCGGTATATGTCCAGCTGCGCCTCGGAGAGATCGAGGCGCGGCAGCTGCTCGGCGCCGACCGCCGAGGCCAGCGAGCGCCGCCACGACTCCCGCACCAGCGGCCGGACGTCGGCGAGGCGAGGGTCGGCGAGGTTGCCGGCGAGCAGCTCCTCGTGGGCTCGTTCGACGAGGAGGCGGGAGGTCGCGGGCGAGACCTCGCGGCGCATGGACCACGACGACGGCATGCGGCTCCGATCATCGGTGAGGGAGCTGGTGCCGCTCAGTGTAGGGGCGGCGTGACGGCCGGTCGAGGGCTGCGCCGTGGGCTGCCCCCCGTGAGACGAATGCTGACGGCCGAGACCGTGGGAAACGACCAGTGTCTCGGCCGTCAGGTGTCGTCTCACCGTGCGGACGCGGGCGCGGCGGGCGCGGCGGGCGACGCGACGCGCCCCGGGAACGCGGTCAGCCCCGGGCGGCCCACCAGGCGCGCAGGCGCTGCTCGGCCTCGGCCTCGTCGACGACGCCCTCATCCAGGCGCACGTCGAGGAGGAACCGGTACGCCTCTCCGACGACCGGCCCGGGCGGGATGCCGAGGATCTCCTGGATCCGGTTGCCGTCGAGGGCCGGGCGCATCGACTGCAGCTGCTCCTGCTCGGCGAGCTCCGCGATGCGCCGCTCGATGTCGTCGTACGCCGAGCGCAGCCGCGCGGCCTTGCGCTTGTTGCGGGTGGTCACGTCGGCGCGGGTGAGGATGTGCAGGCGCTCGAGCTCGTCGCCGGCATCCCGCACGTACCGACGCACGGCCGAGTCGCTCCACGCGCCCTCGGCGTAGCCGAAGAACCGCAGGTGCAGCTCGATCAGCTTGGTCACGCTGGCGATCGTGTCGGAGTCGAAGCGCAGGGCCTGCAGCCGTTTGCGGGCCAGCCGCGCGCCCTTGACGTCGTGGTGGTGGAAGGTCACCCCGCCGCCGTCCTCGAGCCGCCGCGTGGCGGGCTTGCCGATGTCGTGAAGCAGGGCGGCGAGCCGCAGGCGGACGTCGGGCGCG
>NZ_JANJFJ010000226.1:0-7116 GCF_024626565.1 Microbacterium sp. zg.Y909 | reverse complement strand
GTGAAGGTGACCGGCGGCGTCGCCGCCGGTGTCGTGCTGCTGGGCATCGGGTTCGGTGCCGGCTGGGGCGTCTCGAACGCCGTCGAACCGACGCTCGCGGGCAACGCGGGCGACAGCGAGCTGTGGCACCACGACGACATGCGCTGGGATGACGACGACGACCACGACGACTCCGGTCGTTTCGGCCGCGGCGGGCCCCTCGGCGGCATGGACCAGGACATGAACCGGGACATGGACCGCCCCAGCGCGCCCCAGGACAGCGAGTCCGACGTCGCTCCCGAGGACGGCGGAGCCGAGGTGACGCCCGACACCGAGTCCGAGGACGACTCCCGCGGCGACGAGACCCGCCCCGAGCGCCGCGGCCCCGGGGACCGTCACGCCGACGAGCAGTCGGGAGACGACGCCACCCAGAGCAGCACGTTCCGCTTCTGACCCATCCGCCACAACGGCCACGCCCCCTCACCCGGGCGTGGCCGTTCGCGTCTCGCCGGCGGAGCGAGGCCGTCGCCCGGCCGTTGCGCGGGCTTACCTGAGCAGACGCGCCGCGTCAACGACCCGGGACGAGGCCACCCGGTGGGTAGCGTGGCAGAACGTGCCACCGAGGGGATGACGTGACCGCCGCAGAGACCGGGACGAGGACCGCCGTCTCGGTGGTGATCCCGGTGAAGGACGACGACACCGAGCTGCGCCGGTGCCTGCGCGCCCTGGCCCTGCAGACACGCCTGCCCGACGAGATCGTCGTGGTCGACAACGGCTCCACCGATTCCTCGGCCGAGGTCGCCCGCGCCGCGGGGGCGCGCGTGGTGCGCTGCGACGAGCCCGGCATCCCTGCTGCCAGCTCTTGCGGGTACGACGCCGCGCGCGGCGACATCATCCTGCGCCTCGATGCCGACAGCCTGCCCGCGCACACGTGGGTGCAGACGATGTCAGAGGCGCTGGAGCGGCATCCCGACGTCGCGGCCTTCACCGGCGGCGCCCGCTTCGTCGACGGACCGCGGCGCCTGCGGCGACCGCTGGCCGCCCTCTACCTCGGCGCCTACGCCGCCGTCACCTTCTCGGCGCTCGGCCATCTGCCGCTGTTCGGGTCCAACCTCGCCATGCGCAGGTCGGCCTGGCGAGACGTGCACGACGAGGTGCACCGCCACGACCCCGAGGTGCACGACGACCTCGACCTGGCATTCCATCTGGGGCTGCGCCACCGCATCCGCTATCTGCGCAACGCGGCGATGGGCATCTCGATGCGCCCGTTCGGCGACCGTGTGGGCTTTCGACGGCGCGTCTGGCGCGGCTACCACACCGTCGTCGCGCACTGGCCCGAGGATTTCCCGCCGGTGCGCTGGCAGAAGCTGTGGATGCAACGGGCCCTGCACCGCCGCGACGTGCCCGACGCGCGAAGCCGCGTCGGGCGATGACCGACCCCTTGCGGCCTCTCATCGGCCCCGTGGCCACCCCCGACCTGCACGTCATGACGTTCAACATCCGGCGGCGGATGCCGGCTCTGCTCACCCGACCCGCCGACCGTTGGGCGCGGCGGGCGCCGCGGCTTCGCGGCGTGCTGCGCGCGGAGCGGCCGACGGTTCTCGGCGTGCAGGAAGCGCTGCCCGACCAGGCCGCCGCGATCGCCGCCGCCCTCGGCCCGACTCACCGCTTCGTCGGCCACGGGCGCGACCCCCGCCGCGAAGGCGAGGCCTGTCCGCTGTTCTACGACGCCGAGCGGCTCGAGCTGCTCGACTGGAGGCAGAGCGCGCTGTCGGACCGCCCCGAGCAGCCCGGCTCGACCACCTGGGGCAACGTCATTCCTCGCATCCTCGTGCAGGCCGATTTCCGTGACCGCGCCACCTCCGCCGAGTTTATGGTGGTGAACACCCACCTCGACGTGCTCTCCTCGCGCGCCCGGCTGCGCGGGGCCCAGCACATCCGTCGCCTCGTCGCCGGGCAGCCACGGCCGGCCGTCGTGATGGGCGACCTCAACGCGGGGCCCTCCTCCCCCGCCGTCGGAAACCTCCTCGCCGGCGATACGCTCGTCGACGCGTGGACGGCGGCGGCCGAGCATCTCACTCCGGAATGGGGCACCTACGGCGGCTACCGACGGCCCCGCACCGCCGGTGACCGCATCGACTGGATCGCGGTCTCGCCCTCCGCCGCCGTCGTCACCGCCGCCGTCAACGCCGACCCGGTCGACGGTGGCTGGGCGTCGGACCACTTCCCCGTGCAAGCCGTCCTGCGGATGCCGCGATCGGAGAGCAGCCCATGATCGAGAACTTCCTCCGGCGCCCGCAGACGGTGAGCGAGGTCATCGCCGACACGCTGCGACTCGTGGGGCTGATCAGCGTCATCGCGGCGTCGATCTGGAGCACCGCGACCGACGCAGGCATCCTGGCGCTCGCGCTGCCGGCGCTGCTGGTGCCCCGCTTCGTCGGCGTCCGCTCGTCGTTCGACATCGTCTACCAGGTGATCGTGCTGGCCGCGGCGTGGAGCAACGTGCTGGACTTCTACCGCACCGTCGACAACTGGGACCTCATCCTGCACTTCTCGTGCACGGCGGTGCTCGCGGCGATGGCGTACCTGGTGCTCGTCCGGTTCTCGATCACCCCCGACCCCCGCACCGAGGGGTTTGCGCGACGCACGGCGATCGTGCTGGTCACCGTGCTGGGACTGGCGGCGAGCGCCGTCTGGGAGATGATCGAGTGGGTCGGCTACGCGTTCATCACCGACGAGATCTTCGTGACCTATCCCGACACCATCGGCGACATGGCCGTCGGCGGGCTCGGCTCCCTCGTCGCCGGCATCGTGCTGGCCTTCGTGCGTCTCGACCGCTCCGACGCCTGACCAGGTGGGGCCACCGCCGCCCTGACACATCCCCCCGCGGCGCGCAAGGCCCGGGCCTTGCGGTGATCGGCGGTGGTCTACTGGCAGGACGCATCTCGCAGACGGAGGCATCATGACCGACGACAAGCAGAACACGCAGGGAACGCCCGACGGCGACCTCGAGGCCGACACCGCCTCGGGCGGCGCGCCCGAGCAGCCCGACACCACCGACGACGACGATCGTCCGGTCGACAACCCGTCGGGAGGATGAGCGCCGCACCGCTGCGGGGCACGCGCCCCGCGCAGAACCCCTGGTCCGGCGTGCTGTTCGGGGTCGGCCTCATCGCGTTCATCGATGAGGCCGTCTTCCACCAGCTGCTGCACTGGCACCACTTCTACGACCTGTCCACGCCGGCGATCGGCCTGGTGTCGGACGGTGTCTTCCATGCCGTCAGCTGGTTCGCCACCATCGCGGGCCTGTTCCTGCTGGCAGACCTCCGTCGGCACGAGGCCCTGAACTGGCAGCGATGGAGCGGCGGGGTTCTGCTCGGCGCGGGAGTGTTCCAGCTGTACGACGGCACGGTGCACCACAAGGTGTTCGGCATCCACCAGATCCGCTACGTCGAAGACGTCTTCGTCTACGACCTGGTCTGGAACCTCACGGCCGCAGCGATGATCGTCGCCGGAGCCGTGCTGGTCTACCTCACCCGCAGCGCGGCCCCCGTGCGGGCCGAGTCCCCCGCGCGATAGCGGGCCCTGCAGATGGATGCCACTCACGCCCACAGCGGCGGCGCGTCGCTGGATGCGCTCGTGCTGTTCGTCGCCGTCGTGGCGGTGGCCTGCTACCTCGGGGGCGTCGCCGGCTCGCGTCGGCGCGGCCGGGAATGGCCGCTCTCGCGCACGGTGCTGTGGTGCGCGGGTATCGCGGCCGGTGCCGTCGCTGCGGCGGGTCCGCTGGCCGCGGCCGCCCACGAGAGCTTCACCGGCCACATGTGGGCGCACCTGCTCGGGGGCATGGTCGCCCCGCTCCTCATGGTGCTGGGCGCCCCCGTCACCCTCGCGCTGCGGACCCTCGACGTCACCCCCGCCCGACGGCTCAGCCGGCTGCTGCGCAGCGCCCCGGCACGGTTCGTGGCCCATCCGATCACCGCCGCCGTGCTCAGTGCCGGCGGCCTCTGGCTCATCTACCTGACGCCCGTCTTCGAGGCGATGCGCACGCAGCCGCTCGTGCACGTGCTGGTGCATGCGCATCTCGTCGCGGCCGGGTACCTCTTCCTCGCCGCCGTGATCGGGCTCGACCCCCGCCCACACCCGCCGGGGCGCGTGCTGACGGCGATCGTGCTCGTGGCGACGATGGCCTCGCACGGCATCCTCGCGAAGTTCCTCTACGCCAACCCGCCCGCAGGTCTTGACGTGCTCGACGTGCGGGCGGGGGCGCAGCTGATGTATTACGCCGGCGCGTGGGTCGAAGCGATCACCATCGTGATCTTCTGCGCGCAGTGGTACCGGGCGGCCGATGTCACTTCCCGCGCTTCGAGGCCGGCAGGAACACGGCTCGAACGAGCTTGATCGCGAGGACGGATGCCACCACCCACGGTCCGATCACGAGGATCGGGTCCATCCAGGCGTGCTTGAGGTCGATGCGTCCTCGTCCGACGCGCGACGCGATCGGTCGGTGGGCGATCTCGCCGGCCACGCCGGATTCGGTGATCGGGTCATCGGGACGCTTGCTGAAGAGCGAGGTGACGTGGGCCGTGACGGCGTCCACCCTGTCGCCCGCCACGAGCAGCAGCCAGTGCGCGGTCTGACCCTCGCTGAAGCGGTCGTACGCGAAGCGGCGGATGCGTCCGGAGATCCCGTGCAGCGGCTGCGCGGTGCCGAAGACCGGCGTGATGCGCTCGTGCTCGATCGACCGTTCGCGGCCGGACGCGCCGGACTGCTGCGCGGGCAGCTCCCAATGCGCGCCGGTCTCGATGCCGGGCTGCTCCCGGGGGAACGCGGGGCGGTCCGACGGGTCGAGGTCGGCGCCCCAGCCGGGGATGCGGGCGCGCAGCGCCTCGGGATCGGGGGTGGAACCGGGCTTGTCTGCGGTGTAAGGCATGTCGGTCTCCTTCGAAAGGGCGCTCAGGCCACCGTGATGACGGGCTTGATGATGTCGTCGAGCTTCGACGAGAAGATGTGGTACCCCTCGGCGATGTGCTCGAGCGGGATGCGGTGGGTGATCATCTCGCTGGGCTTGATGTGCCCGGCGGCGATGTGCTCGAGCAGCCGCGGCCACTGCCGCTTGACCGGGGCCTGGTTCATGCGCATCGTGACGCCCTTGTTCATGGCGTCGCCGAACTTGACGGCGCTGAACAGCGGCCCGTAGGCGCCCATCACCGAGATCGTGCCGCCCTTGCGCACCGAGTCGATCGCCCAGTTCAGCGCAACCGGGGAGCCGCCCTGCAGCTTGAGCTTGGCGGAGGTGACGTGCTGCATGATGTGCCCGTCTGCTTCTGCACCCACCGCCTCGACCACGACGTCGGCGCCGAGTCCGCCGGTCTGCTTCTTCAGCTCCAGCACGATGTCGTTCACCTGGCCGAAGTTGATCGTCTCGGCGTAGGCGAATTCCTCGGCCTTGCGCAGGCGATAGTCGAGGTAGTCCACGACGATGACGCGGCCGGCGCCCATCAGCCAGCACGAGCGGGCGGCGGCCAGCCCGATGGGACCGGCGCCGAACACCACCGCGGTGTCGCCCTCGACGATGTCGGCCAGCTGCGCGCCGAAGTAGCCCGTCGAGAACGCATCGGTCAGCAGCAGGGCGTCTTCGGGGTCGACGCCGTCGGGGATCACGGCCGGCCCGACGTCAGCGAAGGGCACGCGCACGAGCTCGGCCTGACCGCCGTCGTATCCGCCGGCCGTGTGCGAGTAGCCGTAGATGCCGCCCACGGCGGTGGCGTTGGCGTTGACGTTGTGGCAGTTGGAGAAGAGGCCGCGTGCGCAGAAGAAGCAGCTGCCGCAGTAGATGTTGAAAGGCACCATGACGCGGTCGCCGACCTTCAGGTGCTGCACCGAGGAGCCCACCTGCTCCACCCGGCCGATGAACTCGTGTCCGAACGTGTGGCCCACCCGGGTGTCGGGGAGCATGCCGTGGTACAGGTGAAGGTCCGATCCGCAGATGGCGGCCAGCTCCACCCGCACGATCGCGTCGTTGGGGTGCTGGATCTTCGGGTCGGGCTTCTCTTCCACGCGGAGCTTGTAAGGCCCGCGGTAGGTCATCGCTTTCATTCACGCCTCCTTGTCGGTGGTTCAGTGTTGCGCGGCCACCGGCCCCGACACGTGGGGGTTGCCAAGCCCGCGCGGGCATGGCACAGGGGCGACTGTCAGAGCGTGATCAACCGCACCTGGTGCAGCCGTCCTGCGTCGATCTCGGCGGTCATCATCGTGTGATGCGGCTGTCGCCTGCGGTCCGTCGGTGATCCGGGGTTCAGCAGCCGCAGCCCGCCGGGGGTCGTCGTGTCCCACGGAATGTGGCTGTGGCCGAACACCAGCAGGTCGGTGTCGGCGAAGGCGGCATCCATTCGCGCCTCGCGGCGGCGGGCGTCACCGGTCTCGTGGATCGCTGCCACCCTCACGCCCTCGATGTCGCGGCGCGCGATCTCGGGCAGCCGCTCACGCAGGTCGGCACCGTCGTTGTTGCCCCACACACCGAGCACGGGAGCGTGCCGCTCGAGCTCGTCGACGACGGATGCCGCGACCCAGTCGCCCGCATGGATCACGAGGTCCGCGGCATCCGCAGCACGCAGCACCGCGTCGGGGAGTCGTCGCGCCCGCCCGGGAATGTGGGTGTCGGACACGAGCAGCAGCCGGGTGCTCACGGGCGGGGACGTTCGTCGGTCATCTCACCCTCCTTCGTCGCACTCCACCCTCGCCGACGTCGCGAACCGCGATCGCGGGCTTGACAGCGGCGCAAAGCCGCGCGATCGCGCACAGGTGTTCACCGCGTGCTGGCGCGCCGTTCACCAGGTAGGCGTAGGGTGAGTGCGAACGCGCGACCGCAACCACGGAAACGGCGCATGGTTGTTGGATCGGAACAAACGGTTGGGGTAGTCTCCCCTTGGTGGGACCCACCTCAATGAAGAGCGAGAGGCACAGCATGTTTGGATCAGGCAAGAGGCACCTGGCGGTCATCGGGGCGGCGGCTGTCGCCGTGCTCGCTCTCAGCGGGTGCGCCGGCGGGGACGCCGACACCGAGACCGACGCCGGCGACACCGGCTCGTCGGACGGGACGCTCATCGTCTACACCAACTCCAACTCCGATGGCCGCGG
>NZ_JANJFJ010000225.1:0-7135 GCF_024626565.1 Microbacterium sp. zg.Y909 | reverse complement strand
GGCTGGTCGGCGTACCCCCGTCAGCTGGATTTCGCCGCCTTCCGGGCCATCGCGGACGAGGTCGGCGCGCTCCTCTGGGTCGACATGGCGCACTTCGCGGGCCTCGTCGCTGCGGGCCTCCACCCGAACCCGGTGCCCCACGCGCACGTGGTGTCGTCGACGGTGCACAAGACCATCGGCGGTCCCCGCTCGGGATTCATCCTCAGCAACGACCCCGACATCGCCAAGAAGATCAACTCCGCCGTCTTCCCCGGCCAGCAGGGCGGGCCGCTCATGCACGTCATCGCCGCCAAGGCGACGGCGTTCAAGCTCGCGGCGACCCCGGAGTTCGCCGAGCGGCAGGAGCGCGTGCTGCGGGGGGCGGCGATCCTCGCCGATCGCCTCACGCAGCAGGACGTCAAGGATGCCGGCATCGCCGTGCGCTCGGGCGGCACCGACGTGCACCTGGTGCTGGTGGACCTGCGCGATGCGGCGATCGACGGCAAGCAGGCCGAGGATCTGCTGCACGAGATCCACATCACCGTGAACCGCAACGCCGTCCCCAACGACCCCCGGCCGCCGATGGTCACCTCGGGCCTGCGCATCGGCACGCCGGCGCTCGCGACCCGCGGTTTCGGCGACGCCGAGTTCACCGAGGTCGCCGACATCATCGCCCAGGCGCTGCTGCCCGGCGCCGACCTCGAGGCGCTGCGCGTGCGCGTGGCGGCGCTGACGGCCGCCTTCCCGCTGTACCCCGGTCTGCAGCAGTGACCGCGGTCCGGCTCGACGGCGTCGCGACGGCAGCGGCGATCAAGGACGAGCTGCGCACGCGGGTGGCGGCGCTGGCGGAGAAGGGCATCGTCCCGGGCATCGCGACGGTGCTGGTGGGGGCCGATCCGGCATCCCAGCTGTACGTCGGCATGAAGCACAAGCAGTCCGAGGCGATCGGGATGAACTCGATCCAGCGTGAGCTCCCCGCCGACGCCACCCAGCAGCAGGTCGAGGAGCTGATCGACGAGCTCAACGCGGACCCGACGTGCCACGGCTACATCGTGCAGCTGCCGCTGCCCAAGCACCTGGACACCGACGCGATCCTGGAGCGGATCGACCCGGCGAAGGATGCCGACGGGCTGCACCCGACCAACCTCGGCCGGCTGGTGCTCAACGTCAACACGCCCATCACGACGCCGCTTCCGTGCACCCCCCGCGGCGTCATCGAGCTGCTCACCCGCAACGGCTACGACCTGGCGGGCAAGCACGTCGTCGTCGTCGGCCGCGGGGTGACCATCGGCCGGTCGATCGGGCTGCTGCTGACCCGCCGCGAGTACAACGCGACGGTGACGCTGACCCACACCGGAACGGTCGACCTCGGCCGTCACCTGCGCGAGGCCGATGTCGTCGTCGCCGCGGCGGGCGTGAAGCACATCGTGCGGGCCGAGGATGTGCGCCCCGGCGCCGCCGTGCTCGATGTCGGCGTCACGCGCGAGCTCGACCCCGAGACCGGCAAGAGCCGCGTCTTCGGTGACGTCGCCCCCGACGTGGCGGAGGTCGCCGGGTACCTGTCGCCGAACCCCGGCGGAGTGGGCCCGATGACCGTGGCGCTGCTGATGACGAACGTGGTCGAGGCCGCCGAGCGCGTCGCCGCCGGCACCGCCTGACCGCGCGCGCGGGTCCGTCGCGCCCCGCGTCCGTTCGACTGCACGGCCCGCCGGACCCTGCCCTACCGGTGAGACGACAACTGGCGGCCGAGACAGTGGTTGTCACCCACGGTCTCGGCCGCCAGATGCGGTCTCAGCGGTGGCTCGCGGCGTTCAGCCGTTGCCGAGGTCGTCGAACATGCGGCGCTGCTCGGCGGTGAGGCCGTCGTCCCGGTTCTCGCGCGCGGGCGCGGCGGGAGGGGGAGATGCGGGGGATGCCGCGGCGGGCGGCCCGCCGACCCGGCCCGAACCGCCCGTCGCGCGGTCGTAGAGCGCGCCGGCGCGGGCCTCCAGCCGGTCGTCGATGAGGTCGTAGACCGCCCACGCGATGAGCAGGAACATCGGCGGCACGAACCAGCCGAAGACGAATCCGCGCACGTTCACACCGGTGAAGGCGACCAGCAGCACCCAGATGATCGCGGCGACCGCGAGCACCAGCAGGTACTGCACGAGCTTCTCGGCGAGCCAGCTGCGCTTCGCAGCGGAGCGTCCGGCCATCGACTGGAACCAGCGGTGGATCACGGGTTTCAGCCAGATCGTCGCCGCCGTCAGCACCGCCCCGGCCCACAGCGCCGACCACCCCACCCGCACACCGGGGACCAGCGCACCGATGGCGAGCAGCACGACGACGTCGAACACGTACAGTGCGACGAAGCGCACGACCCAGGTCCTCATGCCTCCCACTGTGTCACGGGCGCCGGCTCACGTCCCCGTCCGGCCCGCCCGGCCGTCCGGCCGAGCGGTGAGACGACAACTGGCGGCCGAGACAGTGGTTGTCACCCACGGTCTCGGCCGCCAGATGCGGTCTCAGCGGCTAGCGGCCCCGAGCGGTCAGCGCACCGTGATCGTCGTCTGCTCGGCGGGGATGGCCCGCAGCTGCGGGCTGGTGAGCGTGGTCCAGATGTCCCACGACCCGCGCAGCACCCCCGTGGCGGTGTAGTCGAACGTTACAGTGCCGCCCGCCGTGGGCGGGGCGGTGGTGATGGCGAGCACGTCGCCGGCCGCGGGCGGGTCCACCGTGACCCCGCTGGTGCCGTCGCGGTTCTCCGCACCGGTCACCGTCGCCGCGCCGGCATCCGGAACCGCCGCGTCGCCGTACGTGAACCACGTCGCCTCGGTTCCACCCAACGCGATCCAGACCTGGAACGTGTTGGTGGCGTTGCCGTTGAACGTCGGCACGTCCTCCCACTCGACCACGAGGAAATCGGTGACGCCGTCGTTGAGCACGCCCACGCGCACGGCGCCCCCGGCCTCCGGGTTGAGGTCGGTCCACAACGGAGCCAGGACGTTGTTGGGCGAGGCGGGGTTCGGGATGCCGGTGGACTGGTACGACACATCCGCCATCGTGGCGCCGCCGACGACGACGTAGCCGTTGGAGATGATGCCGACGCTGTCGTACACCTCGCCGCCGTACTGGAAGGCCGGAACCGTCACGTTCAGGAACGCCTCGTCGTCGAGCGGGCTCACCGGCGCGATGCCGAAATCCGCAAGCGGCAAGTAACCGCCGGCCGGGTGCGTGCCGGCATCCGGTGCCACCGCCTCGATCGTCGGCGCGATCGCCGGGCTGAGCGCGCCGTCCCACTTCGCGCCGAGGAACTGGCGCTTCGCGGGGGCCGTGACGCCCCGGACGTTCAGGAACGGGTGCGCGGCCACTGTGATCGACGCGGGCACCTCGACCGGCAGGAAGTTCGTCGCCGTCACGGTGCACGTCGTGCTCGCGCCGCGGCGGATCGACTCCGGCTCACACGACTGCCCGAGCGACACCTCGGCCTCGCGCACGTTCGCCGCCAGCGGGATGACGACATCGGTGCCGCCGCGGGTGGGCGTCAGGGTGATCTCGCCCTGCTGCCACCCCTCGGCAGACTCGAGTCCGTCGATGATGACCGACAGCTTCTTCGACGATCCCGGGGCGATTGTGAACCGCGTCGGGAACACCGTGACCCTCAGCCCGCCCGTCGCCTCGTCGCTGACACGGAACGTCTGCGGCTTGTCGGTGACGTTGGTGACGGTGCGCTTGGTCTCGATGGCGCCCGGCATCGGGTCGACGTAGATGCTGGGGATGTTGAGGTCGACGCGGCCCTTGGGATCCGCGGCGCTCGCCGTGAAGCGCTCGGCCGTCTCGGAGATGGTGAGCATCGGGGCGACGGCGCGGTCGGCGCGGATGCTGCCGGCACCGCGGTCGAAGACACCCGCGGGCGAGCCGTCGGCGTTGACGATGTCCTGCAGGGAGGAGGTCATCAGCGCCGACTTGACCTGCCCGGGGGTGAAGTCCGGCCGGGCGGCGATGATCAGGGCCGCGACGCCCGCCGCGTGCGGGGACGACATCGAAGTGCCCGCGATGGCCTGGTAGTACTGGCCGGCGGGTCCGGAGTCGGGGCTGCTGGGTGCGGGCGTGTGACCGGCGAGGATCTGGATGCCGGGGCCGGTGACGTCCGGCTTGAGGAACTCGCCGATCGGCCCACGCGAGCTGAAGCTGGCCATCACGTCGCCGGGAGCAACGCTCGCCTGACCGGCACCCCACGAGGCGGTGACGCCGGGGCGGGTCAGGAAGGCGAGGATCTCGTCGTTCGGACCCTCGAGGTGGATCGTCGGCAGGAAGTGGTTGTCGGTGTTGGTCTCCTGCGTCGTGGGGTTGTAGAGGATCATGCCCGCCGCGTCGCCGAGGAACGCGTTGTAGCCCTTCGCGACGCGGCCGTTGCCGCCGCGCTCGCACACGACCACGGTGCCGGCGAGACTGCCGTCGGCGAACGGCTGCTCGCAGCGGATGCCGCCGGTGTAACCGGGCACGGCGTCAGCACGGACGACGGGAGCGTCGGTCACACCCTGCGTGACGGTGGCGCCGCTCTTGGAGAGCGTGCCGCCGTCGGAGGAGGACAGCTCGAGGGTCGTGGTGAACGCCCGGTCGAGGGTCGAAGCGGCGACGGTGGTCACCCACGGGCCGGCGTGGTTGGCGGTGGAGGCGCCGGGGCCGGAGTTGCCGGCGGAGGCGTGCACCGCGATGCCCGCTGCGTATGCGTCGAGGAAGGCGAGCCCCACCGCGTCGGTGTAGACGCTCGCCGAGCCGCTGATGGAGTAGTTGATGACGTCCACCCCGTCGAGCACGGTCTGCTGCACGGCGGCGACGAGGTCGGCGGTGTATCCACCGTCCGGCCCGAGGGCGCGGTAGGCGATGACCGAGGCTCCGGGAGCGATGCCGCTGATGGGTCCGTGGTCGACGCCGAGCACGGGCGAGCTGTCAACGGCGCTGCCCGCCGCGGTCGTGGCGGTGTGGGTGCCGTGGCCGTCGGAGTCGCGGGCCGAGCAGACGTCCTCGGCGCAGAAGTCCACCGCGCCGGCCGGCTCTTCGGCCACCCGCTGGTAGGAGTCGAGGAACGCGTAGGCGCCGATCAGCTTGTCGTTGCAGGCGAAGTCGTCGCCCGCGCCCTCGGCGCCGCCGCCGAACTGACAGGCCCACGGTCCGCCCTCGGGTGTGGGGATGCCGTTGTCTACGAGCATCGGGTGCTCGGGCCAGATGCCCGTGTCGATCACACCGACGATGACGCCCACCCCTGCCTGGTCGCGGCCACCGAGGCTCGGCCACACGTCGTCGGCGCCGACGAACGTCGATCCGTCGTTGTCGATGCCGTTGGTGTCGTAGGTGATCGGCCCCGGGGTCTCCTCGGGTGCCGGGGTCTCTTCGGGTGCGGGGGTCTCTTCCGGTGCGGGGGTCTCTTCCGGTGCCGGGGTCTCTTCCGGTGCGGGGGTCTCTTCGGGTGCCGGGGTCTCCTCGGGTGCCGGGGTCTCCTCCGGTGCGGGGGTCTCCTCCGGTGCCGCAGCCGTGCGCGTGTGCAGGGCGTTCTCCTGGACCGCGGCCACGCCCGCCAGGCCGGCGACGTCCTTCGCCCGGTTGGCGGGAAGCGTGATCGACAGGCCGCCGTACACGGTCACGTACCGCGACAACAGCTCGGCGCCAGGGACCGCCGCCTGGATATCGGCGAACGCGGCATCCAGTCGTTCTTCGACGTACCCCGTGTAGGCGGCCACATCGGTGTCCGCCAGGTCGCGTCCGGTGGCGGCGGGGCTGGTCGCTGCCAAGCCTTCGACACCGCCGGCGTAGGCGGCGACCGGGTCGACGTCGACCTTCACCATGACCGTCGTGCGGCGCGCGTCGGTGCGTGCGAGTACGTCGGGGTCGCTCTCGGCGAGCTTTCCGGTCGCCGAGCGGGCGCCGGACTCGGGGGGTCCCTCCGGCGACACGGGCGTCGCCGTGAAGTCTCCGGCGGTCGCTGCCCGCGCGGGTGGCGCGAGCATGACCAGAAGAAGCACCGTCACCCCCACGACGGCGAGCATCTGCATCAAGCGCGGGAGAGACAGCGAATGAACCATGGGGGCCTCCGTGTGCCGAACCTGAGCGTTCGGTAGGAGAAACCTACGGGCGACCTGAAAGAAATCGCACGCACAGACGGTGAGCTCTCATCGAACTCTCATCTTGCGAGGTCAGTACGCGGAACGCGGGGCATCGTGCTCACGTCGCGCCCACCGTGCGCTGAGGGCTTCCGAGCCGCGCGCGAGGAGCGCGACGTCGGCGTCGACCGCCACGAAGGAAGCGCCCGCGTCGAGGTAGCGCTCGGCCACGGCGGGGTCGAACGCGTTGACGCCGACGGGCTTGCCGGCCGCGCGCACCGTCTCGAAGGTGCGCCGGACTGCCGCCGAGACGTCGGGATGCGACTGCTGTCCCAGAAGACCCATCGAGGCAGCCAGGTCGGCCGGCCCGACGAAGACGCCGTCGACCCCATCCACGCCGGCGATGTCGGCGGCCGCTTCGACTCCCGCCGCCGTCTCGACCTGGACGAGGAGCGACACATGATCATCGGCGTCGCTCAGATAGTCGTCCACGCGGTTCCACCGTGCGGAGCGGGCCAGCGCCGACCCGACCCCGCGCATTCCGCGGGGCGGGTATCGGACGGCGGCGACGACCGCCCGCGCCTCGTCCGCGCTCGACACCATCGGCACGAGAAGGTTCTGCGCGCCGAGGTCGAGCACCTGCTTGATCGTCACGGGGTCGCCGATCGGCACGCGCACGACCGGTGTGATCGGATATGCGGCCACGGCCTGCAGCTGAGCGAGCACCGACGCGAGCGAGTTGGGCGAGTGCTCCATGTCGATGAGCAGCCAGTCCAGCCCTGACCCGGCGCAGATCTCCGCCACGACGGGCGACCCCGAGCACACCCACATCCCGGTGAGGGGACGCGAAGCAGCGCCGAGCTGCTGGCGGAACGTCGGTGTCAGACGAAGTGGCATGTGATGACTCCCATCGGTCCGTAGTCGCAGCTCACGGTGTCGCCTCGCCCGGCCCACACGGGCCGGGTGAAGGATCCCGCCAGGATGATCTCGCCGACCTCGAGCCGTGCGCCGTGCTGGTGCAGCTTGTTCGCGAGCCAGGCCACACCCGCAGCCGGGTGGCCGAGCACGCCGGCGGC
>NZ_JANJFJ010000224.1:0-7164 GCF_024626565.1 Microbacterium sp. zg.Y909 | reverse complement strand
GGTGGTGCTCCCCTGCGGCGCAGGCAAGACGCTCGTGGGCGCGGCCGCGATGGCTCAAACCAAGACGACGACCCTGATCCTCGTGACCAACACCGTCAGCGCCCGGCAGTGGCGCGACGAGCTGCTCAAGCGCACGAGCCTCACGCCAGAGGAGATCGGCGAGTACTCCGGTCAGCTCAAGGAGATCAAGCCGGTCACCATCGCCACCTACCAGATCCTCACCGCCAAGCGCGGGGGCCAGTACGCCCACCTGTCGCTGCTGGACGCCCTCGACTGGGGTCTCATCGTCTATGACGAGGTGCACCTGCTGCCGGCGCCGGTGTTCAAGCTCACCGCCGACCTGCAGGCGCGGCGCAGGCTCGGTCTCACGGCGACGCTCGTGCGCGAGGACGGCCGCGAGGGAGACGTCTTCAGCCTCATCGGGCCCAAGCGGTTCGATGCTCCCTGGAAGGAGATCGAGGCCCAGGGCTTCATCTCCCCCGCCATCTGCTACGAAGTGCGGGTGGACCTGCCCGTCGACGAGCGGCTGGAGTACGCGGCATCCGCCGACGAAGACCGCTACCGCATCGCCGCGACGGCGCCGGTCAAGATCGATGTCGTGCGCGACCTCGTGGCCCGCCACGAGGGCGAGCAGATCCTGGTGATCGGGCAGTACCTCGACCAGATCGATGAGCTGGCCGAGGCGCTCGGCGCGCCGAAGATCACCGGGGCCGTCCCCGTCGACGAGCGCGAGCAGCTGTACCAGCAGTTCCGGGTCGGCGAGGTGCCGGTGCTGGTGGTGTCGAAGGTCGCGAACTTCTCGATCGACCTCCCCGAGGCATCCGTCGCCATCCAGGTGTCGGGGTCGTTCGGATCCCGCCAGGAAGAGGCCCAGCGCCTCGGCCGGCTGCTGCGGCCGAAGACCAACGGGCACACCGCCAGCTTCTACACGCTCATCGCCCGGGACACCGTCGACCAGGACTTCGCGCAGAACCGGCAGCGGTTCCTCGCCGAGCAGGGGTACTCGTACACGATCCTGGATGCCGAGCAGGTCTCGGGCCGGGCGGCGCTGGGCGCCTGACGCCGGCTGCGGGGCCCCGGGGCGCCCCTGCGCCGCGGCGGGCGCCGGCTGACTCCCGTTGCCGGAATGAGGAGATCCGCCCAGATGCGGTCCCTTGGGCCGCAAGGATCCGCATTCCGGCAGATCCCCGCATCCGGGCCACCGGCGCCGTGAACGCCGCGCTGGGCGCATAGCCCCGCCGGCGACCGCGCGTCCGCGCGGCGCCCTGGCACCGAGGACCCCCGTTGCCGTAACGAGGAGATCCGCCCGGATGCGGGCCCTTGAGCCGCAGGCATCCGCATTCCGGCAGATCCCCTCATCCGGGCCGGCCCCGAGGCCTGCGGCGGCCGCTGGCCCTTGGTCGGGCCCCGCGCGGCTTGCTCCGCAGACACCCGGTCGCCATACCGCATGACGGGCGCTCCGACCGATGTCCAGACAGCGCATGGGTTCCGTGGCCATAATGAGGGCATGACCGCGCCTCGCATCCTTGTCGTCGACGATGAGCCGAACATCCGCGACCTGCTCATCACGAGCCTGCGCTTCGCAGGTTTCCAGGTGCGTGCCGTGTCAAACGGCGCGCAGACGATCTCGGCCGTCCTCGAAGAGGAGCCCGATCTGATCGTGCTCGACGTCATGCTGCCGGACATGAACGGCTTCAGCGTCACCAAGCGCCTGCGCGGCGCCGGCTACACCGCGCCCATCCTCTTTCTCACCGCGAAGGACGAGACCGAGGACAAGATCACCGGCCTCAACGCCGGCGGCGACGACTACGTCACCAAGCCGTTCAGCCTCGACGAGATCGTCGCGCGCATCCAGGCGATCCTGCGCCGCACGATGCAGGCCGACGAGGAGTCGATCATCCGCGCAGGCGAGCTGACGATGGACCAGGACACCCACGACGTGCTCGTCGGCGACGTGTCGATCGACCTCTCCCCCACCGAGTTCAAGCTGCTGCGCTACCTCATGCTCAACCCCAACCGGGTGCTCAGCAAGGCGCAGATCCTCGACCACGTGTGGGAGTACGACTTCAACGGCGACGCCGGCATCGTGGAGAGCTACATCTCCTACCTGCGGCGCAAGATCGATCCGCACTCGTCCGAGCCCCTCATCCAGACCAAGCGGGGCTTCGGCTACATGCTGAAGGCGGGCAAGTCCGCGTGACCTCGTGGCACTAGCCGCACACGCAGGCAGGACCGATGCGCTGACCGACTGGTGGCGCGGCGTCAGCCTGCGCGCGAAGGTCACCGGGGTCACCGTCGCAGTGCTGGCGATCGGACTCGTCGCCGCGGGTGTGGGCACGCTCGGGTTCCTCCGCAACACCCTGGCGACCAACCTCGACTCCCAGGTGCAGCAGCTGGCCGAGACCGATGCCGTCAGCAGCGTCTTCACCGGCACGGTCACCGAGGACGGTGACGACTTCAGGGTGAAGTCGGATGCCACGGCGTACTTCGTCGCCGTGTACGGTCCCGACGGCCGCTTCATCACCAGCGGCGGCGGCAACGGCGAACCCCCGCCGGTCTTCCCCGAGACCTTCACCCTCGCCCAGGCGACGATCTACGGCACCGGAACGGTCTTCGATCTGCGCAACAGCCAGGGCGGACCCAGCTACCGGGCGGCGGCCGGCGTCGAAGACACGCCGGTGGGCATCTTCTACACCCAGCTGGTCGCCCTGCCGACCGCTCCCAACGAGCGCTTCCTGGCCGCGTTCCTCGGCATCTACAGCTTCTTGGCGCTCATCACCGTGATCGCCAGCGCGTTTCTCGTGCGGTGGATCGTCACCCTCACCTTCCGCAGCCTCGGTCAGGTCGAAGCGACGGCCGACGCCATCGCCGCGGGTGATTTCAGCCTGCGCATGACCGACATCGAACCGCCCACGACCGAGGTGGGCCGACTGAAAACGGCGATCAACGCAATGCTCGGACGCATCGACGGCGCCCTGGGCGAACGGGATGCCACGGTGCGCCAGATGCGCCGCTTCATCGGCGACGCCAGCCACGAGCTGCGCACGCCGCTGGTCACAGTCCGCGGCTACGCCGAGCTCTACCGCATGGGCGCCATCTCGGGCGAGGAGCAGGTCGCCCAGTCGATGGAGCGCATCGAGAAGGAGGCGATCCGCATGGGGGTGCTCGTCGAGGACCTTCTGGCCCTCGCCCGACTCGACGAGCGCCGCGGCGTGACCCTGGCCCCGGTGGACCTGCGCCCCATCGCGCGCGACGCCGCCCTCGACGCCCGAGCCGCGGCGCCCCAGCGCGCCGTGACGGCGCTGGACACCACGGCCGTGGGTGGCCAGGGGCCGCATCCCGCGCCGGAATCCCCCACGGAGCACACCGACACCCACACCGGGCGCAAGCGCGCCCCGCACGCGCCCGCGACGGGCCTCGCGGGCGCGACCCTGTCGCTGCTGCGCCGCCGACCGAAGCAGCCCGCTCCGGCCCCGGGGGCGCAGGCGAGCGCGCCGGTGTCGGAGCCGGCCGCGACCGCTCCGCTCGCGCCCATCGTGCTCGGTGACGAGAACGGCATCCGGCAGGTGGTGGCGAACCTGCTGGGCAACGCGCGCCGGTACAGTCCGGAGGACTCGCCGATCGAGCTGACCGTCGGCGTGGATCGCGTGGCGCGCACGGGGTGGATCGCCGTGAGCGACCACGGCGAGGGCGTGCCGCCGCAGATCCGCGACAAGATCTTCCAGCGGTTCTGGCGGGCCGACACGTCCCGCACGCGCGAGACCGGCGGGTCGGGTCTGGGGCTGTCGATCGTGGCGGCGATCGTCGAGTCGCTGCACGGCACGATCGAGGTCGGCGACACCCCCGGCGGCGGAGCGACGTTCCGAGTGGCGTTCCCCCTGGCATCCAACTCCCCCACGCCCGCCGAGCACCTCACGATCGAGACGCAGCCCATGCCGAAGGTCGCACCCGCCCCGGATCGAGCGACCACCGAGAACTGAGAGCTCACCGCCCCCTCCCCAGCGCACCACTCGCGGGATCCATCCCGATATGGATGCGAGAGCGGCCTGCCCGAGAGGCGCGCGTCCTAACGTGGCGCGCAACGCTCGTGAAGGGAGCACCCATGGCCGTCTTCTCCGTCGACAGCGACGCCGTCCTCACCGCCACCGCCGCCGTGCGCGGCACCGCCGACCGCCTGGCCGGCGAAACCTCAGCCATGCTCGCGCAGCTGACCGCATTGCAGTCCTCATGGACCGGCAGCGCCGCCCTCGGCTTCCAGTCGGTCATCGACCGGTGGCGCGCCACTCAGCGCGAGGTCGAGACCTCGCTCGCCGACATCAGCGCCGCGCTCGCCACCGCCGGGCAGCAGTACGCACAGACCGAGGCGGCCACGGCGGGACTGTTCCGGTAACCCCCGCCGGACACGGCGAAGGGCCCCTCCGCGAGGAGGGGCCCTTCGTTCATCGGGTTCTGATCAGATCAGAAGTCCATGCCACCCGTGGGGTCGCCGGCCGGAGCCGAGTTCTTCTCGGGCTTGTCGGCGACGACGGCCTCGGTCGTGAGGAACAGACCGGCGATGGATGCCGCGTTCTGCAGAGCCGAGCGGGTCACCTTGGCCGGGTCGATGATGCCCTGTGCGAACAGGTCACCGTACTCGCCGGTCGCGGCGTTCAGGCCGTGGCCGAGCGGCAGCTCGGCGACCTTGTTCGCCACGACGCCGGGCTCCATGCCCGCGTTGAGGGCGATCTGCTTGAGCGGCGCCTGGATCGCGACGCGAACGATGTTCGCACCGGTCGCCTCGTCACCGGTCAGCTCGAGGGCGTCGAGCGCCTTCTTGCCGGCCTGGATGAGCGCGACGCCACCACCGGCGACGACACCCTCTTCGACGGCGGCCTTCGCGTTGCGAACGGCGTCCTCGATGCGGTGCTTGCGCTCCTTCAGCTCGACCTCGGTCGCCGCACCCGCCTTGATGACGGCAACGCCGCCGGCGAGCTTGGCGAGACGCTCCTGGAGCTTCTCGCGGTCGTAGTCGCTGTCGGTGTTCTCGATCTCGCGACGGATCTGGGTCACGCGACCCTCGATCTGAGCCGAGTCGCCCGCACCCTCGACGATGGTCGTCTCGTCCTTGGTGATGATGACCTTGCGCGCACGGCCGAGCAGGTCGGTCGTGGCGTTCTCGAGCTTGAGGCCCACCTCTTCGGTGATGACCTGGCCGCCGGTGAGGATCGCGATGTCCTGCAGCTGCGCCTTGCGACGGTCGCCGAAGCCGGGAGCCTTGACGGCAACCGACTTGAAGATGCCGCGGATCTTGTTGAGCACCAGCGTCGCGAGAGCTTCGCCCTCGACGTCCTCGGCGATGATGAGGAGCTCCTTGCCCTCCTGGATCACCTTGTCGACGATGGGCAGAAGGTCCTTGATGTTCGAGATCTTCTGGTTCGCGATGAGGATGTACGGGTCCTCGAAGACCGCTTCCTGGCGCTCCGGGTCCGTGACGAAGTACGGGTTGATGTAACCCTTGTCGAAGCGCATGCCCTCGGTGAGCTCGAGCTCGGTGCCGAAGGTGTTGGACTCCTCAACGGTGACCACGCCCTCCTTGCCGACCTTGTCGATCGCCTCGGCGATGAGCTCGCCGATGGAGGCGTCAGCGGCCGAGATCGACGCGGTGGCAGCGATCTGCTCCTTGGACTCGACCTCCTTAGCCGACGACAGCAGCTCGGCGGTGATGGCCTCGACAGCCTTCTCGATGCCGCGCTTGAGCGAGATCGGGTCGGCGCCGGCAGCGACGTTGCGCAGGCCTTCGCGAACGAGCGCCTGAGCCAGAACGGTAGCGGTGGTGGTGCCGTCACCGGCGACGTCGTCGGTCTTCTTGGCGACCTCCTTCACCAGCTCCGCGCCGATCTTCTCGAACGGGTCGTCCAGCTCGATCTCCTTGGCGATCGAGACGCCGTCGTTCGTGATGGTGGGGGCGCCCCACTTCTTTTCGAGCACGACGTTGCGACCGCGCGGGCCGAGCGTCACCTTGACGGCGTCGGCGAGGATGTTCAGGCCGCGCTCGAGGCCGCGTCGAGCCTCTTCGTCGAAAGCGATGATCTTTGCCATGTGTGTGTTCGTCCCTCCCGGACGTCGGAATGTCTTTAGCACTCAACAGGAGTGAGTGCTAAGCCATTCTGGCACTCGCCCCTGGGGAGTGCAAGCCACGCCGGGCGCGCCGACACACATCGACACGTGGTTCGGTGGATGCCGTCGCGGTCGCGCCGCCGGCATCCACCGCTCGCTCAGAGCGGGCGCACGGCCTCCGCCTGTGGGCCCTTCTGGCCGGTGCCGAGGGTGAACTCCACCTGCTGGCCCTCTTCCAGCACGCGGAACCCGCTCATCTCGATGCTCGAGTAATGGACGAAGACGTCCTCGCCGTCGGCTTGGGTGATGAACCCGAAGCCCTTTTCGGCGTTGAACCATTTGACGGTGCCCTGTGCCATGCGGATCTCCTGTTGCTGGTGGAACGACGAAAGCGTATCCAGCAGGATTCACCCGTCCACCCTGATCAGCGGACTTTTGACGCAGGCGCATCGAAGTCTTCACACGCGCGAAACACGGCGCCCAAACAGGGGCGGACAACGGGCGTGAACGGGCGCGCGCAGCCTACGGCGTGGGCGTGGACTCTCCGGCCGCGACGCGATCCAGGCCCAGCACGACCGCCAGCTGCCGCGAGTCCGGAGCGTCGACGGGTTGGTACACGTCGCTCTGCACCACCTCTGCACCGCCGATCACCTCGGCGAGGGCGAGCGCCGCCGGCTCGTCCGACGGGAGGGGGTAGTACACGGTCGTCGTGGGGAAATCCTCGGATCCGGCATCGCCGGCGATCACGAGGTCCGCCGACCAGCCCGCGGCGATGATGTCGTCTCGCGTGCGGGCGGCAAGGCCCGTCTCTGGTGTGGCGTTGAGCACCAGCACGTCATAGGTCGTGTCGAGCTCGGGTGCCACCACCGTGGGCGCGGCCACCGTCGGCTCGGGTGCGGGAGACAGCGTCACTCGCCCGGTGAGAACGAGGGTGGCGAAGATTCCCGCGGCGACGAGCACCACCGTGGCGAGCGCAGCCCACAGCAGCACGACCCAGCCCCGCATGTGCGGATTCTCGGCCCGGTGCGCGCCGGTGCGGCCGCTGCCGGCCGGAAGCTGGTCGAAGCG
>NZ_JANJFJ010000223.1:0-7178 GCF_024626565.1 Microbacterium sp. zg.Y909 | reverse complement strand
GGGAAGAGCCCCGCCTCGGTGACGCCGAGGAGGAAGCGCAGCCACACGAACATCGTGTCGTTCGTCACGAAGGCGAACAGCGCCGCGACGATGCCCCAGGTGATGGCGATGCGGGCGAGCCAGAAACGGGCGCCGAACTTGTTCAGCAGCAGGTTCGACGGGATCTCGAAGATCGCGTAGCCGATGAAGAAGATGCCGGCGCCCAGCGCATACGCCCCGGCGGTGATGCCGCGGTCGACCGAGAGGGCCTCCTCGGCGAATCCGACGTTCGTGCGATCGAGGAACGCGACGAAGTACAGGATGATGAGCATCGGCATGAGGCGATAGGTCGCCTTCTTGATGCCGCTGTGCAGGTGTGGGCTGTCCAGCAGTACGCGCGCAGCGGCGCTGTCCGAAGTGGTTGACACGGTGCGACTCTCCTTTGAGCGGTGTGTGGCACAGGTGACCGCGGCTAGCCGCCGAGGCCGGGCAGGATGAGTGCGACGCCGACGGCGAGGCAGATCACCCCGATCACGAGGTAGGCGATACGACCTTTCGACCAGGAAGGTGACATGTGATTCCTCAGTGCATGTAGAGACCGCCGTCGACGTTCAGGGTCTGACCCGTCACGAATCCGGCGTCTTCGCTGATGAGATACGCCACCGCGGCGGCGATGTCGAGGGGGTTGCCGATGCGCGGCAGTACGCCGTCGGCCGCCATGGCCTGCTTGCGCTCGTCGGTGAGGGTGCCTCCCATGATGTCGGTGTCGATGGGTCCGGGTGAGATCACGTTCGCGGTGATGCCGAGGGGACCGAGCTCGCGCGCGATGGAGCGCATGAGCCCGATGACCCCCGCCTTCGACGCCGAGTACGGGGTCTTCGAGAACGTGCCGCCGCCGCGCTGGGCCGACACCGACGAGATGCCGATGATGCGACCGACGCCGGAGGCGACGAGGGATGCCGCCACACGCTGGGTCACCCAGTGCACGCCCTCGAGGTTGACCCCCATCAACCGGTGCCACTCCTCGGGGGTGACCTCGAGATACGGCACCGGCGAGGAGACTCCGGCGAAGTTCACGAGGGCGACGAGCTGCGGGAGCTGCGCCTCGAGCTCGTCGACGGCGGCGATCGCCTGCTCGCGGTCGGCGAGATTCGCCCCCACCCCGAGCGCCTTGACGCCGTGGGTGTCCGCGACGTCCTGCGCGGTGGCTGCGGCCGCCTCGCCGTCGACGTCGATGATGCCGACGTTCCAGCCGAGTTCGGCCAGGTGGTACGCCGTGGCCCGGCCGATGCCGCGGGGGCTGGCCGCCCCCGTGAGGATGACGGTGCGGTCAGCGGGGAACGGGGCGGCCATCACGGCTCCTTCAGCTCTCCACGGCGGCGGGGCCGGGGTGGATCGGGGCGGGGCCCAGCTCGTCGAGGAGCTTCTGCATCGCGACGTACGCCTTGTTGCGGTACGCGATGAGCTCGGGGGTGCGCTCGGCGGGCACGTCGAGGAACCCGCCGCCGGACTTCGTGCCGAACTTGCCGGCGGCGACGAGGTCCTCGAGGATCTGCGGGGTCGCGAAGCGCTCGGGGAACTCCGTCTGCAGCGACGCGTAGCAGAACGCGTACACGTCGAGCCCGGCCATGTCGGCGATCGCGAAGGGCCCGAAGAACGGCAGACGGAAGCCGAAGGTGGTGCGCACGATCGTGTCGATGTCCTCGGGCGTCGCCACCCCCTCCTCGACCAGCTGCGTCGCCTCGTGGAACAGGGCGTACTGCAGGCGGTTGAGCACGAACCCGGTGGCATCCTTCACCCGCGCGGTCTGCTTGCCGGTCGCGGCGACGATCTGCTCGACGACCGGGAGGACGGCGGGATCCGTCGTGGCGTGCGGGATGAGCTCGACGCCGGGGATGAAGGGCGCCGGGTTGGAGAAGTGCACCCCGAGGAAGCGCTCAGGGTTCACCACCGCCTCGGCCAGCTTGCCGATGAGGATCGTGGAGGTGTTGCTCCCGATGATCGCGTCGGGGGCGGCGGCCTCGCTGATGCGGCGGAGGGTGGCGTGCTTGATCTCGATCTTCTCGGGCACGGCCTCTTCGATGAAGCTCGCGCCGTCGACGGCATCCTCGATCGTCGTGGCGGTGACGCGCTCGGCGATGACGTCGGCGGCGTCGGAGGGGAACAGCCCATCGTCGGCGAACTGGCGGGCTTCGGCGATGAGGCGATCGCGGTTGCCCTGGGCGATCGCGATGTCGACGTCGGCGATGCGGACGTCGGCACCCGAGAGGGCGAGCACCTGGGCGATGCCGCCGCCCATGTAGCCGCTGCCGATCACGGCGTAGACGGGGCGAGAGGTTTCGGTCATGTTCGTCTCCTTCGTTACTGAAGAGGCTCAGTCGCCCGCGGGCTGCGGAAGCAGCGACTGCAGATAGGTGCGGTTGGTGGCGCACACCCCGAGGCTGTCGCCGCCATACTGCTCCATGAGGAACGGTCCGCGGAAGCCGACCTCGATCGCGAGCGAGACCATGGCGCGGTAGTTGATGAGGCCCTGCTCCATGGTGGTGGGCACCGAGGTGAACCAGCTGCCGTCGAGGGCCTGGTCGCGGGTGTAGTTCTTCACGTGCCAGTAGTTCGCGTACGGCAGCGTCTTCTCGTGCATCTCGCGCCAGTCCTCGATGGGCCGGTGCAGGCGGATGAGGTTGGCGATGTCGGGGTTCAGTCCGACGTTGTCCAGGCCGATCTCCTCGATGAGGCGCACGGCGCTGTCGGCGGTGCCGAGGTAGGTGTCCTCGTACATCTCCAGCGACATCGGCAGCCCCACGGATGCCGCGTGCTCCCCGAGCTCGCGCAGGCGCTTCACGGCGAGCGCGCGGGTGTCGGTGTCGTCGGGGTCAACGGGACCGGGCGCCGTCCAGAACCACAGCGCCCGCCGCTGGGCGTCCGAGAAGGGCTGATGCAGGCCCGTGGAGAACACTTGCAGACCGAGTTCAGCCGACGCGTCGATGGTGCGGTGGGCGTAGGCGAGGTTCTCTTCGCCGCGTCCCGGCTGGATCACGCTCTGACGCTGGACGTGCACGGAGATGGGCGTGACCCCGTACGAGCCGGAGATCGCGAGGAGCTCCTCCCGACGGGAGGGCGTGAGGTCGGCGGGCCGGATGTGACTGTCAGCCAGCTCGATGGCGGTGAACCCGAGTGCGGCGACCTGCGCGAACATCCGGTCCCACACCTCGGGGGCGGCGTCGTGCAGCGCCGTGCCCCCTCGATCCACCGGTGAGAACCCGTGCATGCAGACGGCGATCGGCCAGGTCCGGCTGTTCAGGGCGAGGGTCGACGTATCTGTCATGACGGCTCCGTTGGCGTGTCTCTCGAGACCGATATCTGACTCGGTTCGCCGATCCTACAGGAAATAGGCCCTCGCGGAAGAGGAAAATCCACGGCCCGCGGGCACGCCCGTCGGCCCCCTCGCCCGACGCGGGAGGAGCGAGAGCCGTCGCGTCAGTCGCCGCGCTCGACGTCGAGCGAGCGGGAGCGCACCAGCTCGATGTGCCGGCGCATCGCCTGCTCCGGCGCGCGGGCGACGTCCCCCGCGAAGGCGTCCACGATGGCGGCGTGCTCGGCGATCGCCTCGCGCACATCGGTGACCCCGTGCAGCGCCGCCTGGCGCATGCGGTGCAGCTGCGCTCCGAGCGCCTCGGACATCTCGGTGAGGTAATGGTTGCCGCAATGGTCGAACACGACGCGGTGGAAGGCGGCATCCGCCGCGAAGTACGCCGTCGTCAGCGCCAGGTCGGTGTCACCGGCGGACATCGTCGCGATGACCTCTTCGCCGATGCGACGGTGGTGCTCCTGCGCGTCGCGGAGCTCGGCGACCATCGTCGGCGAGGCGGGGGTGGCCAGGCGGGCCGCGGTGGTCTCGAGCATGAGGCGCGCGTCGAAGAGCTCGGCCAGCTGCGACGGCTTCAGCCGGGGCGCGACCCGGTAGCCCTTCAGCGCCTCCCGGGTGACCAGCCCCGTGCGCTCCAGCTGCACCATCGCCTCGCGCACCGGGGTGGGAGACACCTCCAGCTGGCGGGCGATCGTGTCGATCGACAGCCGCGCCCCCGGGACGGCCTCGCCGCTGAGGAGCAGCTGCAGGATGCGGTCATAGACGTGGTCGCGCAAGCCCCGCCGCTCGATGGTGCCGGAGAGGGCGCTCAATGCGCCGGGGTCCTGCTGCACCGTCATCGCGGGTCCTCCTGGGATGCCGGCGCCAGACGCGACGCCTCATCAAGTATCTCGCCGAACGCGGCGGGGTCGTGCGCGAAGCGGCCGAGGAAGACCCCGTCGACGGCGTCGGCGATCTCGGTGAGCAGGCCGGGACCGGCGCTTCCGCCGTAGATGACCGATGCCTGCTCGGGGGCGACGGCGAGGTGGGCACGCAGGGCCGCGCAGACGGCGCGGATGTGATCGGCGCCCGCCGGCTCGGCCGCCCCGATCGCCCAGATCGGCTCGTAGGCGATCACGACCGGGCGGTGCAGGCCCGCTGCACGCGCCGCCGCCAGGCCGGAGTCGATCTGCCGCACGACCTCCGCCGCGGCGGTGGCGGGATCACGCTGATCCGCCTCCCCCACGCAGAGCAACGGAACGATCCGGTTGCGCTGCGCGGCGGCCACCTTCGCCGCCACGACGTCATCGGTGTCCCCGAACAGACGTCGCCGCTCGGCGTGGCCGACCTCGACGTAACGGCATCCCACCTCCGCCAGCACCGCGCCGCTGACCTCGCCCGTGTACGGTCCCTCATCCTCCGTCGCGATGTCCTGCGCGCCGACGGCCAGTCCCACCGGCCTGCCGATCTCCACGCACGCCGCAATGGAGGGATACTGCGGGATGACGAAGGGCGACACCCTGCCGTCGGCGACGGCGGGGTGGTCGGCGGCCATGGCGGACACCTCCCGCGTCCACGCCACGGTGCGGGCGTGGGAGAAGTACATCTTCAGGCTCGCACCGATCAGCACGCGGGTCGCCTCCGGTCGTGGGGTGGTCAGGCGTCCTCGTACGCGCAGATCTCCTGCACCTTCTCGTTCGACGCGCTCTGCGGGTCGAACGTGTAGGTGAGCCACTCTCCGACGAGTCGGCGTGCGAGCTCCAGCCCGATCACACGCTGCCCCATGCACAGCACCTGCGCGTTGTTGGACAGCACCGCGCGCTCGACACTGTAGGGATCGTGCGCGGTCACGGCGCGCACGCCGTTGACCTTGTTCGCCGCGATCGCCACCCCGAGCCCCGTGCCGCAGATCAGCAGCGCCCGGTCGGCGTCGCCGGCGGCGACGCGCTCGGCCGCGGCGATCGCGATCGCGGGGTAGTTGGTGTGTCCGTCGGCGTCGACGCCGACATCCACGACCTCGGCGACGAGATCGTTCGCCTCGAGGTCGGCCTTGAGTCGTTCCTTGTAGTCGAAGCCCGCGTCGTCCGAGCCGATCACCAGTCGTAGTGCCATGTCAGTCGTCCTCCTTCAGAAGGTCCAGGACAGTGTGCGCCACCAGCGCGAAGGACACCGCTCCCGGGTCAGGGGTGCCGAGGCTCTTGTCTCCATGCGACCGCGCTCTGCCCACCCGCGCAGTCAGCTCAGCCGTCTGCTGCGCGGCTGCGGTGGCCACCTCGGCCGCGTGAGACCAGGCATCCGTCAGCGCGTCTCCCGCGGCGACCCGCTCGGCCAGGTCGTCGGCGAACGGAACGATCGCATCGACCATCGTCTTGTCACCAGGGAGTGCTTTACCGAACGCCATGACGGCATCCTTCATTCCCACGACACCCGACGCCACGCGCTCGGCGGTGACCTCGTCATCGTCGCCGAGCACCGCTCCGAGCGCAGCGAGCATCTCGCCCCAGATGGCGCCGGACGTGCCGCCACCCTTATCCGCCCACGCATCGCCGGCGTGCTGGAGGGTGGTGCGCGCCCCGGCCGAGGCGTCGACGGCGGCCTTCGCGGCCTCGGCGGCCGCCCGGCTGCCGCGCTGCATTCCGATGCCGTGGTCCCCGTCGCCGGCGATGCGGTCCAGGCGCCCGAGCTCGTCCGCGTGCGCGTCGAGCATCGCGGCCATGTCCTGCACGGCGCGGGCGATCAGGGCGGCCACGCCGCGTGAGGCATCGCCTGCCGCGCCGATCTCCCGGGTGTCGTCGACCGCGGCGATCTCGTCATCGGTGACCGCGCGGCGGTCGGGGACGGAGCCGCGACGGAAGGCGGGGGTGTCGCACGGCGCCAGCCAGAGACGCTCGAGCTCGTCGTCGAGCCACAGCAGGGTCAGAGATGCTCCGGCCATGTCGAAGCTCGTGCAGAACTCGCCCACCTCCGGCGAGACGACGACCGCGCCCGCCTCGGTCAGCAGCCGGTCGATCGAGCGGTAGACGACGAACAGCTCCTCGTATTTCACGCTCCCGAGGCCGTTGAGGATCGGCACCACGCGGGCGCCGGCAAGACGGACGCCCTCGGGCACCTCGTCCAGGAGCTTCGCCACGAACATCTCGGCCAGCTCCGCCGCGGTGGGGACGTCGACCTCATCGATGCCGGGTTCACCGTGGATGCCGAGCCCCACCGCCATGCGACCGGCGGGCACGTCGAACAGCGGCCCGTCGGCGCCGGGCAGCGTGCAGCCGCCGAAGGCGACGCCGAAGGAGCGCGTGCGGGCGTTGGCGAGACGGGCGACCCGCTCGACGTCGTCGAGATCGGATCCCCTCCTCGGCGGCGGCGCCGGCGACCTTGAACACCACGAGATCCCCCGCAATGCCCCGGCGCCTGTCGAGCTCGTCCTTCGGAGCGCTCCACACGTCGTCGGTGACGAGCACCGTGCGGCAGTCGATGCCGGCCTCCCGCATGCGCTCCTGCGCCTGGCCGAAGTGCAGCACGTCACCGGCGTAGTTGCCGAAGCTCAGCAGACACCGCGTCCCTCGTGCGCGGCGGTGGCCACCGAGTGCACCTGGTGGGCCGACGGCGAGGCGAAGAGGTTGCCCATCGCGGCACCGTGCGCGAGACCGGGCCCGACGAGACCGCCGAAGGCCGGGTAGTGGCCGCTGCCGCCGCCGATGACGACCGCCACGGTGGGCTCATCACCGCGGGTTGACCGCACGACGCCGCCGGTGACGGGGCGCACCCACCGCGCCGATGCCGCGACGAAGCCTTCGATCATCTCCTCGGCGAAGTCGTCGGGGTCGTTGAACAGGCGCGTCATCGCGGTCTCCTC
>NZ_JANJFJ010000026.1:0-26489 GCF_024626565.1 Microbacterium sp. zg.Y909 | reverse complement strand
GGGACCTCGGCGAAGAACGACAGCGACGGGATCAGCAGCGCGATGAGGATGCCGGCGGTGGTGACCATCGTCAGCACCGCGGCAAGGCGCAGAACCATCCTGATGAGGGTCTCGCCCGGCCGCCGACGGCCGGCGAACTGGGTACCCGGCCGGGGGCCCGGAGCAAGCTCCGGACCCGCGGCCTTCTCGATGACGGCGGTCATGAGATTCCTCGACGGAGGGTCTCACTCAGCCGAGTGAGGCGAGTTCTTCCTGGGCGACGGTGATCTGCTCCTGCGTCAGCGGGACGAACAGCGCAAGCTCCGCGATCTCATCGGAGTTGGCGACGTAGAAGTCGACGAACTCCTTCACCTGGGGCTTGTCCGCGTACGCGGCGTTCTTCACGTAGATGAAGAGCGGGCGCCCGAGCGGCGTGTACGTGCCGTCCTGCACCGTTTCGGTACTCGGGTAGACGCCGTCAATGGAGGCGGCGACGATGGTGCCCTCGTTCTCTTCGACGTAGCTGAGGCCGAGGAAGCCGATCGCCCCCTCATCGCCGGCAACGCCCTGGATGGTGATGTTGTCGTCCTCGGAGGGGCTGTAGTCGGTGCGGATCGCACCCGTCTCACCGTTGATCTCTTCGGTGAAGTAGTCGAACGTGCCCGAGTCGGTGCCGGCGCCGAAGAGCACGAGCGGCACGTCGGGGAAGCCGGGGTCGACGTCGGCCCAGCTGGTGACGGTGCCCTCGGATGCGGGCGCCCAGATCTTCGCGAGCTGCTCGAGGGTGAGGTCGGTCGCCCAGTCGTTCTCCGGGTTGATGATCACCGACAGCCCGTCGTTCGCAGCGATGATCTCGGTGAACTCGACACCGTTCGCTTCGCACTCGGCGGCTTCCTCGTCCTTGATGGGGCGGGATGCGTTGGAGATGTCGGTCTCGTCGGCGCAGAACGCCTTGAAGCCGCCCCCGGTGCCGGAGGTGGCGACGGAGACGTTCACCGAGGCATCCTGCTCCCGGAACAGGTCCGCGGCCGCCTCGGTGAGCGGGGCGACGGTCGAGGAACCGTCGGTGGTCACCGAGCCGCCGGAGCCGGCGTCACCGCTTTCGGCGGAATCGCCGGCGGCGGACTGGCCGCCGCACGCGCTCAATGCGAGAGCGACGGCGGTGAGCGTGGCAACGGCAGCGAATTTGGCTGTGGTCTTGGTCACGGGTGCGCTTTCCTTCATGCCCAGCGAAGGGCTCCAGGCCCGCCCGGTGCGGGGCGGGTCAGATAGCCGGTTCTCTATCTGACTGCCAGCGAAGTCCCGTACCTTGAACGCCGGGTGAACGCAGCCTGGCGGCCGGATGGCCCCCAGCGAACCGTCTGGTGCTCGCCGACCACGAGGAGCCAGTCGTCACACTCGCGACGGTGAACTCCCCGTCACTCCGACAGCATCACCGGGGCCGGGATGCCGGTGAGCTCGCGGAGCCGGTCGATGGGGACGTTCGCGCCGAAGGCCGGCATCCCGGGCTCGAGCCGACTGCCCGTTGCGAGGCCGCCGATCGGGAGCGGGTCGAATCCGAGCGCGTCGATCAGCTCCGCCGCGACGGCGAGGTCCTCTGGCGAATCGCCCGCGAGCGCGATCGCTTTGCGCCCGGGGCTGCCTGCGGGGCGAGCCTCGTCCTCGAGGTCGTGGTAGCCCATGTGGTTGAGCGCTTTGACGACCCGCGACCCGGGCAGCGCCTGCTGCACGGCTTCGCTCGAGGAGGTTCCGGGCGGGACGATCGTCTCGCGCGGACCGTCGGTCTCCCACCAGTGGTTCATCGCGTCGACGACCAGCTTCCCCGCCAGCTCATCCACCGGGAGGTTTCGGTGTCTGCCGAGCGGGAGGGCGAGGATCACCAGGTCCGCGGAGCTTGCAGTCTCGGCCGGCCAGGCGGCGGTCGCGCCCGGCGTGAGGACCTCCGTGATCAATGCGATTCTCGCGGGGTCGCCCGAACCTGCGATCAGCACGCGCATGCCCGCGGCGTCCGCCAGGCGCGCCAGGACGGTGCCGACCTTTCCGGCGCCCAGAATGCCGACGGTGTGTATGGGCCCCGTCATCGTGCTGCCCCCACCCTGACGTCGGACTGTTCGGCCACGAGTTCGCGGACCCGCGGTATGACCTGGGTGCCGTAGAGCACCACCGAGCGGAGCCGTGCACTGGCTGACACGGTGCCGGCAGTCGAGTAGATCATGTCGAACCGGCCGGCATCCAGCACTCCGACTGCGTGGGCGATCTTTCTCGCGACCGTCTCGACCGAGCCGACGTAGAGCGAGCCGTGCGCGACCTCGGACTCGAACTCCTCGCGCCGCAGAGGCGGCCAGCCGCGCAGCGCGCCGATGCGGTCACGGATCACCTTGTATCCGGGGTAGAAGAGCTCCTTGGCTTCGGCGTCGGTCGCCGCGACGAACCCGGGCGAATGCATCCCGACCGGCTGGGCGATGGTGCCCTGCTGCTCGCTCGCCCGCCGATACAGATCTACGTAGGGGGCGAAACGGTCCGGCGCCCCGCCGATGATGGCCAGCATGAGCCGGAAGCCGTAGTGGGCCGTGCGGATCACCGACTGCGGCGATCCTCCGACTCCCACCCACGTGTTGAGTCGCCCCGACTCGGTCTTCGGATACACGTCCGCCTCGTGGAGCGCGGCACGGGTCGTCCCCTCCCAGGTGACCGGCTTCTCGTCCAGGAGCCGATGGAACAGGTCGATCTTCTCCTCGAACAGCACTTCGTAGTCCTTGAGGTCGTATCCGAACAGCGGAAACGACTCGGTGAACGAGCCCCGTCCGAGGATCACCTCGGCCCGGCCGTGTGAGAGCGCGTCGACGGTCGCGAAGCGTTGGAAGACACGCACCGGGTCGTCCGAGGACAGTACCGTCACGCCCGAGGCGAGCCGGATGCGCTTGGTCACGGTCGCGATGCCGGCGAGCACCGTCTCGGGACTGGAGATGGCGAACTCCGGCCGGTGGTGCTCCCCCAGCGCCACCACGTCGATGCCGATCTCGTCTGCAAGCACAGCCTCGGCAACCGCAGCCCGGATCGCCTGCGCCTGCGAAACGACCTGCCCCCGGTCATCACGGGGCAAGTCGCCGAAGCTGTCGATTCCGAACTCGATCTGTGAAGCATCCATCGTGCGCCTTCCGCGTTTAGTTGACACGTGAATCATCGCGTCGTATTGTTCACATGTCAACTACTGAGGAGCGGTGATGGGCACATCGACACGTCACGACCTGCCGACGAGCGAAGAGCTCGCGATCTGGCGGGCGCACATCGAGACCTTCGAGATCGTGCGCGCTCGGATCGACACGCGGCTGCAGCAGGACTCACAACTGTCCAGCAGTGACTACAAAGTGCTCCTCGCGCTGAGTGAGGCCGACGGGAACGCGTTGCGCTCCTCGGAACTCGCCGCCCAGATCGAGTGGGAGCGCAGCCGACTCTCCGGACACCTGGGGCGAATGGAGAACCGACGCCTGGTGCGCCGCGAACCCTGCGCCGAGGACGCCCGCGGGTCGCGCGTGTGCCTCACCGATGAGGGCGCCCGCGCTTTCCGTGCCAGCACGCTTCCCCACCTGCGCGCGATCAAAGAGCTCTTCGTCGACGCGTTCACCCCGCAGCAGCTCGCCCACCTGGGCGAGGCCGCCGCAGCGCTGCGCGAGCACCTCGACCCCACCCCTGACCCGCCGGCGCAAAGCGATCGAGCATCTCGATAGGGGAATCCTCTTCGACAGAAGGACACAGCAGTGGGAGAAGAATCAGTCCGCCGAACCGGCGTGGTCGTGATCGGTGGCGGACAGGCAGGATTGTCCGCCGGCTTCCATCTGAGTCGGCGCGGGTTCACCAGTGCCCTCACCGACCCTGACGCGGAGCGCAGCTTCGTGATGCTCGATGCCGAAGAGCTGCCGGGTGGTGCGTGGCTGCACCGGTGGGAATCGCTGACGATGGCCACCGTCAACGGCATCTTCGACCTGCCGGGGTTTCGGCAGGCGCCTCCCGACCCGGCCGCACCGGCACGCGACGCCGTGCCCGCGTACTTCTCCGTGTTCGAGCAGCACGCGCAGCTGCCGATCCTCCGGCCCGTCACCGTGGCTTCGGTCACACGCGCCGATGACGACCCCGACGGTCGACTCCTTGTCCATTCCAGCGCCGGGACGTGGAGCACCCGCGCGATCATCAACGCGACGGGCACCTGGACCAACCCGACGCTCCCCTCCTATCCCGGGCAGGAGAGTTTCGGGGGACGCCAACTCCATACCCGCGACTACACGACGCTGCGCGACTTCGCGGGCGAGCGGGTCGCGATCGTCGGAGGGGGGATCTCGGCCGTCCAGCAGCTCGAAGAGATCTCGCGGGTGGCGGAGGTGGTCTGGTACACGCGCCGGGAACCGATCTTCCGCGACGGCGGCTTCACGCCCGAGGTAGAGGGGCGTGAGGTCATCTCCAAAGTCACGGCAGACATCGAAGCAGGAAACCTCACCGGCAGCGTCGTCTCCTACACGGGTCTCTTGTGGACCCCCTACGCGCTCGCCGCGAAGCGACGCGGTGTCCTCCTGCGACGGCCGATGTTCACGCGGATCGAACCGGCAGGCGTGCGAGAGGCAGACGGCACCCTCACCCCCGTCGACGCGATCCTCTGGGCAACAGGATTCCGCCCCGCCCTCGCTCACCTCGACCCGCTGGGGCTGCGCAACGCCCGGGGCGGCATCGAGATGCGAGGCACGCAGGTCGCCGCCGAACCCCGTGTGCATCTCATCGGCTTCGGCCCTTCACAATCCACCGTCGGAGCGAACCGAGCGGGGCGCGACGCCGTGCGCGCTCTGACCGGCCGCCCGCAGCCGGCCGTCGTCCGGGGTTGACCGACGGCAGCCCGCCGCTTGACCCGGTTGCAGGAACAGGGCTTTGACTTCCCTCAGCGGCTGCACCATTCGCCCGACTCTGAATCCGCACCGATCCCCAGGGGGAACCATGCCTTCCGTCCACCACCGCACCGTCCGCGTCGGCGGGCTCGACGTCTTCTACCGGGAAGCCGGGCCCTCCGGCGCCCCGGTGATCCTGCTGTTGCACGGCTACCCGACGAGTTCGCACATGTTCCGTCACCTGATCCCGGCCTTGGCCGACCGGTACCGCGTCATCGCCCCCGATCACATCGGATTCGGCCGCTCCTCGGCTCCCTCGGTCGACGATTTCCCGTACACCTTCGACGCGCTCGCCGACGTCACCGCCCGGTTCCTCGAGCAGGTCGGCGTCACGCGATACACCGTGTACGTGCAGGACTACGGTGCCCCGGTCGCCTGGCGGCTGGGGCTGCGCGACCCGGCCGCAGTCGAGGCCGTCATCTCACAGAACGGCAACGCGTACGAGGAGGGTTTCGTCGAGGACTTCTGGGCGCCCATCTGGGCGTACGGAGAGGACCCCTCTGCCGCGAACGAGGCGGCGCTCCGCCCGGCGCTCGAGCGCGCAGCGGTGGAATGGCAGTACACCCACGGGGTGCCGGACCCCACAACGATCGACCCGGATGCCTGGGAGCACGACATCGCCCTGCTGAACCGGCCCGGGGTGGACCGAGCGCAGCTCCATCTCTTCGGCGACTACTCGACCAACCGCGAGCTCTACCCCCGCCTCCACGAGTGGCTGCGCGAGACGCAGGTGCCCGTGCTCGCCGTGTGGGGCCGCAACGACGAGATCTTCGATGCCGCAGGGGGCGAAGCCTTCCGTCGCGATGTGCCGAACGCCCGCATCGAGCTGCTCGACGCGGGACACTTCCTCCTCGAGTCGAACCTCGACGACGTCGTGGAGATCATCCGCGATTGGCGCGGCGGGTTCTGACGCTCGATCAGCGACGAGCGGCCTGCGCCCGCAGCCTGCCGGCGCGGCGTCGCTCAGCTTTGCGCCGCCGCGCGACGGTGAGCCCGATACGCGCGTGTGCGGTTTCGGTTCTGGCAGGTCAGCGAGCAATACTGGCGGCGTCCTGCCGGCGACTGGTCGACGTACACGTCGGCACACGCGTCGCCCTCGCAGACACCGAGCCTGCTGGCATCCGGTTCGTGGCGAAGGTGGTCGATCAACGACAGCGTGGCGCCGGCCAGCAGCGCCCGATCGGGGCGAGCGGTGTGCCAGACCTCTTGCACCGTCCAGGCCTCAGAGGACAGCGCCGGTGACATCTGCGCCTCGGAGATGAGTCCGTTGAGCCGTTCGGCACACTCGCTACCCGAGGGCGCCGCGAAGATCGGATGGACCAGGTTCGCCGTCTCCACAAGGGTGCGCTCATCGAAGGGCGGAAAATGCGCCCAGAACTGCGGGCTTTGCGCACGGAGGCTCTCGGCCGTCGGATACGGCTCGTTGCCCTCGTGCGCTTCGATCCGGGGAGCATCGCCCCACTCGTTGACGATGTGCACGAGAAGCGGGAGGGGCAGAGGGTGTACCTCCGCGGTCTTCGGCGCTGCCATCGAGCTCCCCCTCCTGTCACCGGTAGTCAGAGCGTAACGCGTTGCACCGGACGAAGCGGATGGCGGGACGGCGATGCGTCACCGCGCCTCCACCGCGTCGTCGAGTCCGCGGAGCTTGCGCACCGGGGAGCAGAGGATCCACCCTGTGGCGAGGGTGGTGCCGACTGCTCCGACGACGATGGCGACGGCCGGTCCCCCGGCCGTGGCGACGAATCCGGCTGCGATGGCGCCGATCGCGATCATCCCCCAGCTGAGGAACCGGTAGGCGGCGTTGACCCGTCCGCGGAGGTCGTCGGGAGTCGCGAGCTGGCGGACGGTGACCGCCTGGGCTGCGGCGAGGCCGACGCCGAATCCGCTCAACGCAAGCGCGACACCCGCCACCGCGAGGGCGGCGGCCGAGGGCGCCGCCGCGATGAAGATCAGTGCGAGCGGGGCGGAGTTTCCCACGATCAATGCGGCGATGAGGGATCGTCCGTAACCGAATCGTCGGGTCGCTCTTGCGCTGACCAGCGCGCCGAGGACGGCGCCTGCACCCGACGTCATGAGCAGGCCGCCGAGGATCGCCGGGCCGAGCTCGTACTGCTGCGTGACGTGCAGCGTCAGGCCGAGCAGCAGGATCTCGCTGGCGAAGTTCCAGGTCGCGGCTTCCAGCGCCAGGTCGCGCACGACCCGGTTGCGACGGAGAAAGGCGAGTCCGGCCCTCGCCTCGAGCCACGGGGAGACTCGATCGACCGGTTCGTTCCGTGCACGCTCGACCGCGGTGACGCGCGTGAGGAAGAGTGCGGAGAAGAGGTAGGTGGCCGCGTTGGCGGCGAGTGCGATCGGCGCGGTCAGCGTCTGGACGATCACGCCGCCTACCCCACTGCCGGCGATCGACATGGCCGACTGGGTCGACGTCAGGCGCGCGTTGGCATCGGTGAGCCGGTCGTTCGGCACGACCGCGGGAAGCAGCGAGAAGTCGGCGAGCTGCGCCAAGACGGTGCACGCGCCGATCACGAAGACCGCGACGGCCAGCATCCAGATCGGCAGTGGAAGCGTCAGCGCGGCGATCACGATCGCTGTGAGGACGACCCCGCGTCCGAGGTCGGCTGCGATGAGCAGCCGCTTGCGCCGCATTCGGTCGACCACCACACCAAGCGCCAGAGTGAGGACGAGGAACGGCGCGTACTGAGCCACACGCACGACGGCGAGCTCGCCCGCACTCGCGTCGAGCGTCAGCAACGCGAGAAGAGGCAAAGCCAGCTCGCCGATCTCGGAGCCCAGCAGCGACGTCGCCGACGCGGCCCACAGCCACCGGAACGATCGACTCGGCCAGCGGTCCCCCGCTCTCAGGGTGCCGGCCCCGCCTCTCAACCCGTGCTGCTGTTCTCGCGATCCGGTCAGGTCACCTGTCGATTCACTCACCGCGCCCCCAAGGGTCAAGGTGCGTCACGCCATCATTGACGTCATCACGTGACAATTATGTCTCGCGATACCGGCGCTTGTCACGTGACCGGGGTGAATTGATCACCGAGACGCGATGCTGTGCACGAGCGTCTCTCTGCGCAAAGCCGGGCGACCCCCGACACATGCAGAGCCTCCGATCCCGTCCGGGTTCAGAAGAGTTGGCGCCAGTTCGCTTTGGCGAGATCGAGCAGCTCGTCGCCGCGGCCGGACATGACGGTGCGGATCGCGTAGAGCGCGAACCCTTTGACCTGTGCGGCCTCGATTGCGGGCGGCATGGAAAGCTCCTGCCGTTCGGTGACGACGTCGAGCAGGGCGGGCCCGTCGTGGTCGAGAACCTCGCGCAGAGCATCCGGAAGGTCCTCGCTGCGCTCCACGCGACGCGCGAAGATTCCCATCGCCTCGGCGATCGCGGCGAAGCTGGGGTTGGTGAGCCCTGTCCCGTAGGTGACGAATCCGGCCGCCTTCATCTCCAGCTCGATGAAGTTCAGGGAGGAGTTGTTCACCACGATCGTCTTCACCGGCAGTGCGTTCTGCGTGAGGGTGAGGAGTTCCCCGAGCATCATCGCGAGTCCGCCATCGCCGGCAAGGGCAACGACCTGTCGGTCCGGGTGCGAGACCTGCGCGCCGATCCCGTGGAGCAGCGCGTTCGCCATCGAACCGTGCGTGAACGAGCCGATCAGGCGCCGCCCCTCCGTCATGGACAGATAACGGGCAGCCCAGACGGTCGGCGAGCCGACGTCCGCGGTGAAGATCGCGTCGTCGGCGGCCTGCTCGTTCAGCAGGCGGGTGAGGTACTGCGGATGAATGGGACGCGTGCCCTTCGCCGGCACGGCCAACTCGTCGAGCTTCGCCCGTGTCTTCCGGTAATGGGCGGTGGCATCGTCCAGGTGTCCCCGATCTTCGCGCACGGCCAGTCGCGGGAGGAGCGCCGCAGCGGTCGCGCCGGCGTCGCCGACGAGCCCGAGGTCGAGCGGATGCCGTCTACCGAGCTGCGACCCGCGGATGTCGACCTGGATGGTCGTGGCGCGCTCGGGGTAGAACTGCTCGTACGGGAAGTCGCTGCCGAGTACCAGCAGAGCATCTGCGCCCTCCATGGCACGGTAGCCGGAAGCGAACCCGAGCAGACCCGTCATCCCCACATCGAACGGATTGTCGTGCTCGATGAACTCCTTGCCCCGAAGGGAATGCACGATCGGTGCGGCCAGCCGGTCGGCGAGAGCGACGACCTCATCATGCGCACCCTCCACACCCGCGCCGGCGAGGATCGTGACCTTGCGCGCGGCATCCAACAGCGCGGCGGCCTTATCGAGCTCCGGAGCGCTGGGCAGGATCACCGGATGCGATCGCTCGATCACGACGGCGCGGTTGTCGCCGATCTCGGCGAGGGCGACGTCCCCGGGAATGACCAGCACTGCGACTCCGCGCTGCTCGATCGCCGCACGCATCGCGATCTCGAGCAGCCGCGGCATCTGCTGGGGGTCGGCGACGTACTCGACGTAGACGCTGCACTCCCGGAACAGCTCCTGTGGATGCGTCTCCTGAAAGTACCCCGTGCCGATCTGCGCCGTCGGGATGTGCGCGGCGATCGCGAGCACCGGGACACGCGAACGGTTGGCGTCGAACAGACCGTTGATGAGGTGCAGGTTGCCGGGCCCGCACGATGCCGCGACGACTGCCAGCTGACCCGTCAGCGCAGCATCCGCAGCTGCAGCGAACGCCGCAGATTCCTCATGCCGCACGTGCAGCCAGCGGATCGTGCCGTCCTTGCGAAGCGCATCCGTGAACGCATTCAACGAATCCCCCGGAAGACCGTACACACGGTCGATCCCGTTGGCGTGCAACGTCTTCACGATGTTCCCAGCGACAGTGGCCATGACAGTTCATTCCTTCAGGGTTGCGGTTGTGCGGTTTTGGCGGACGGCGGCTCTCCCTCGGCCTTCACCTCACCCGCAGCGATCGCGGCGACGAGTTCGGCGTGATCCGCATGGGTCTGGTCCGCGTACGCGCGCGCAAAGCGGAGGATCTCTTCTTCGAAAGCGACTCCTCGTCCGATGTACGCGGCGATCGCCGCCGGGTCGCCGCTGCGGGCGTGCGCCTTCGCCAGCGTGCGACCGCAGGCCTTGGCGAACTGAGGGAGGTACGCCGCGATCTCGGCTCCCTTGGGGATGATCTTCATGTCGCGGTACTGACGCACGTAATAGTCCATGCCGTCGACGCGCATGTGCCCGAGGAAGATGTCGGCGGCGGACTGCATGAGGCGCTGACCCACGACGACCCGCTCGCCGTGGTTCGAGAACTCACTCGGGCCGAGGAACTCCTCGTACACCGAGGCGGCGGCCTGCTTCGCCTGCAGGAACAGGGGCTGACGCCCGCTGTCGCCCTCCAGAAGATGCAGCCAGAGCCGGACCGAGTCACTGCGGGTGAATCGATCGACGAGCCGGCGCAGGTGGGGCGGGATGGAGGCGAGGTAGGTGTCATAGACCTGCCGATAGGCACGGATGCGCTCTTCCTCGCTCATCCCTTCGTCGATCCGCTTCATCGGCTCGAGAAGGATCCTGTGCCGTCCGTTCTCTTCGGCGACCAGCTTCTTCGCCGAGCCGTGGTGGGTCTGCTTGCGCGACTGCTTCTCGATAGCGCGCGCTGCGGCATGGGCGAAGTCCGAGGTCAGTCCCTTCAGCGGCACATCGGCCGTGACCTGGTCATACCAGACGTCAAGCTCTCCCATGCGGGCATACCGTCGCATCGCCTTGCGGTATCCCGTCAGGACTGCGGCTGCGGCATCCTCACCGCAGGTGCCGCCGAGTCGCTCCGAGTCGCGGATTCCTTCCTGCGCACGTAACCGATCGACAGCTCGCATCTGCCGGACCGCGGGGTTCCATGCGCGCGTATGAGAGAGGGCTTCGGCTGCGGGTCTCATCGACCGCGCTCCTCGGCGATGGAGTTCGCGCCGTCGATCGTGATGAGCTGCCCGGTGAGGTAAGACGCGCCTTCGCCGGCGAGAAACGCGATCACGTACGCCACCTCGTCTGCGGTGCCGGATCGGCCGACGGGTGTGGCCGCGCCCATGCGCCGTTCCTGATCGGAGGCGGATGCCGTGTCGATCCACCCCGGAGCGACAGCGTTCACCGTGATGCCGGCCGCGGCCATATCGATCGCCGCCGCGCGCGTCAGTCCGACGATCCCGGCCTTCGCCGCATGGTAGGCGACGTCGCCCCGGTATGCGGCGACGGGGCCCGACACCGAGGACACGTTGACCACGCGCCCGTAGCCGGCGGCCTGCATGGGGCCCGTCACCGCGCGGGTCATCAGGAACGTCGTGGTCAGGTTCCGATCGAGCGAGGCGTGCCAGTGGCCGAGGACCGTTCTGCCGATCCCGCCCGGTGCGTACGAGTCGGACACGGCCGTCATCCCGGCGTTGTTGACGAGGATGTCCACTCCACCGAAGAGATCCCGCGCACACGCGAGGACCGCGTCCGCGCCGCCGTGATCGGTGAGGTTGGCGACCACCCCTTCCGCTCGGATGCCTGCGTCGCGCAATTCTGCGACGCGCTCGAAGATGCGATCCGTCGTCGATGTGATCATCACGTGGTTTCCGGCGAGCCCGATAAGACGCGCTGACGCGAATCCGATTCCGTGAGCGCTTCCCGCGCCGGTGACGATCGCGACTCGCCGTCTTCGAGTTGTCATGGTGAAGCTCCCCTCTTGGGATCGACCGCCGAAACGGCTGGACGACGTCAACAGGTCGAGTCAAGACCGTGTGGTCGCCACAGGGTCAAGCGTCTGTTCCGGCCCGGGGTACGTCGACTCCGACGTTCCGAACGCCCGCATCGAACTCTCGACGCGGGCCATTTCCTGCTCGAGTCGAACCTCGACGACGTGGTGGAGATCATCCGCGACTGGCGCCGGGCGTACTGACGGATGACACGCTCGCCGAGGTCGGCGAGGATGTCGGAATGGCGGACGGCTACGACCCCCTGTTCCTCGACGCCGACGTCCCGTTGCCGACGTCGCGGCGACAAGTCGTGCGACTGGATTACCCGCGGTTCACCGTCGTGCTCGACATCGAACGGCGCCTGGCGGCCGTCACCGCGGTGAACATCGACGGCGCCTCTCTGCGTGACCTTCCACGCACCGGCGAGTGGCAGCTCGATCCCCGGGTGCCCGCCGACCAGCAGGCGGGACCCGAGGTCTACGCCGGGAACAACCTGGATCGCGGGCATCTCGTCCGTCGCCGCGATCCCGGGTGGGGCGAGACCCAGGCCGCGCGGGAAGCCACCGAGGCGACGTTCCGCTACCCGAACGCGGCACCGCAGGCCGCCGGGTTCAACCAGTCGAAACAGCTGTGGCTGGGACTCGAGGATCACGTCCTCGGCTACGCGGAGGCCACCGACCAGCGCCTGTCGGTATTCACCGCGCCCGTGCTGCGGGCAGATGACCCGCCCTACCGTGGCATCCGGATCCCCTTGCGGTTCTGGAAGGTCGCAGCGTGGCACTCCACCGACGGCCTCGCCGCCACGGCGTTCGTCCTGGATCAGAGCGAGCTTGTGGACATCCGCGAGGGGGCCGTGGTCGCGCCGCCGCTCGCGGCCTTCCGCACCTTCCAGATGCCGGTGGCCGAGGTCGTCGCCGCGACCGGGATCGACCTCGGTCCGCTCATCGACGCCGACGTGCTCCCCGTCACCGAGGGCGTCACGACGTGGCGAGAACTGGACACGACGGAGGACATCGTTCTCTGACAGCGTGGTGACCGAGTGCGGACAGCGACCGGCGCCACCATGTCGCGATCGTTTAAGGGTTCCAGGCGCCGCACGCGAAGACGGTGTCGGATTTCATCCGGTGCCTGAAGGCGATCTCGTCGACGACCGAGTACCCGGCGAGTGCGCTTCCGAAGGTGAGTACTCCGGCCGCGGCCAGAGCCAGTATGGACGTACGCTTGTCCCACTTTCACCCCCGCACGGCGCGTCAAGAACCTCCTGACCAGCAACGGCCGCCTGAATCTCCGCATCGAGCTTGAGATTCGCCGCGAGCTCGTTGACATTGAGGAGTCTCTCCTAACCCAGAGTTCGAGCGTCAGGCTGTCCACAGCGTCCATATCGAAGAGGTGCGCACCCAGACGCCCCATCACTCGGATGCAACCGGAGCGAAGTCCAGCCAGTCGAGGCCCTCCGCCGCGACACGGCGTGGGAGAGGTCAAAGTGATGGCATTGCGCTGACGCGATCAAGTTCCACCAACGAAAAAGATGGGCTGTTGGCAGAACCTGTCCTCGTGCGGCTCCCGCCGGATACCGTCCCCGCGTTTCCTCTAGTGGCCTCCACTTTTTCCTGTAGCCCGCGCCGAAACCGAAACCGAGGACCCCGGGGTACTCCCGCAAGCTCGATCGCGACGGCGACGGCACCGGCTGCGAGTAAGCACCAATCACCGCTACCCCACCCGCACAACCGTCCAGCGCGAGACGCGCGCTAGGCCGCCCGCGCAACCCCGGTCGATGCCCGAACGATCAGCTGCGAGCCGAGCGTCGCGACGTCGCCGATCACGGAGCCCGCAATCGCCTGCAACAGCAGGTCGACGGCGAGGGCGCCGCTGCGCTCGATGGGCATCTGCACCGTGGTGAGCCCTGGGGTCACGGCCCCGGCAAGGTCGATGTCATCGATACCCACGAGGCTGATGTCGTCGGGGCAGGTGCGACCGAGGTCCAGCATCCCCGCCTCAAGCCCGAGGGCGACGAGATCGTTGTAGGCAACGACGGCCGTGGCCCCGCTCGCTGCCGCGAGCGCGGCCGCGGCGCGCCCTCCCTGGATCGAGGCGGCGTGGTGGCTGAGGCGGGTGAGCCGGATGCCGTGGCATTGCGATGACGTGATCAAGTTTCACCCACGAAAAAGTCCCGGGAACCCTTAGGTTCCCGGGACTCACCGGTGGGCTGTTGGCAGAACCTGTCCTGGCGCGGATCGCGGCCGGATGCCGTTCCCGCGTTTCCTGTAACCACTCCCCGTTTTTCCTGTACGGGCGGGCGGGGCCATCCGTCGCGTCTCCGGAGGCGACGCCGCCAGCCCTCGTGACGCTGAGACATGCAAGCGGCGGTCGGCTCTCCCTCAACCCAGGTGTCCGGGAAAAGCCGGTCCGGCACCGATCATCCACCTGCACTGAAGGTCTCAAGCGCAACGACCACGACGAGAAGAACGGAGCTGAACCCGGTTCGGTGGACACGGGTTCAGCTCCAGTCGTCACTCACGTATACCGGGGCGGGTTTAGCCATGGATCTTCCCTCCGCAGATTCGGTCCCAACATCCGCCTCATCTCCGACCCGGGCACGCCGGGATCCGGGATCATCTCGATGGCGCTGAACACGATCACTTCCTGCTGCGCTGTGTCCGTGCTCGGATAGATATTCTCGAGCCACTGCCAGACGGCGACACGCTGTGCCTCGTTGGCCGCCGGACTCAGCAGCCAACGGACGACGTCCGGAAACAGGAGATGAGCTAGCACCTCTCCGTCGTTGTCCTCGAGACTTTCCTGAAGCAGTGGCCGCAAGAAAGGAAACTCGAAGAAGAGCGCCCCAGCGAGAGAGACCGTGCTGGCATTCATCGCAATACGTCCTGAAGTTCGTTCCTGAGGCTGCTCGCAACCAGCCGGTCATGATATGTGGCATTCGGGTTGTTCCTGAGCCACCTATTGAGTCCGTTCAAAGTCTCCTGCTCTTTCACACTGTGTGTTCTTCCGTTGTCTGACAGCGCGAACTTCAGCCGCGCTACCAGTCGGTGGCGAGAAGATCTCGCCGGGCGAGGAAGACGACGCCGCCGATGGCGTCAGCAGCCGCATCGAAGTCCGCGTGCGCGGCGACCAGACCGACGGCCCAGCCCTGAGGGGGGAACTTTTTGCGTGATCGCGGCGCTCCGGCCGAATGAGCCGCTCATACAGTTTTCGCGGCATCGTCGCCAGCAGCGAAGATACGCCGGGCGAGACCTCACGGGCCGCAGGAGAGGTCAGCGCCCGGTTTCGTACTCGAGAAGGTTCAGGTCGACGCATTGCTGGAGGTAACCCGAGACCCTGGCCGCGTGCGGCTCATCCCTGCAGTCGATTGCCACGAATCTTGATCCGGACCACTCCTGAAGCGTCCCGAGTTCACACAAACGGTCGTAGAGGTCTTGCTGAACCGCGACCCGATCCTCGCGCAGGTAGGCGCGCAACACGTACCTCCCCGATTCCTCCAACTTCTCGTCAAGAAGAAGACCGCGCTCGTCGTCGGCCCTGAAAGAAACCACGTCACCCAAGGCGACGCCGTAGCGGTAGAAGGGAATGCAACAGATCTCGAGCCGCTCCGAGTCGAGCCTACGGGTCCAGAGCTGCTCCAGGTTGGACTCATCGTCAGGGATGCTGGCATTGAGGATGAAGTCCGCCTTCTCCCGCCAGACGGGTGCGAGGTGCGTCCTGTAGGTGAACTGCGTCAACGGGCGCTCCCCCTCCAAGCCCCAGGCCAGTGCGTCGGCGGCCACGCGCCAGTGTAACCGCCAGGTGGAGTGGCGTGAGGAACGAACTGGTGACAGGTTCGGTTTAGGCCGCGAGTGTGAGCGGCTCGGTTAGCTTGGCTTCGAACTCGATGGGTGTCAAGCCGCCGAGGGTGTCCTGTGCTCGTTGCCGGTGGTATTTCCGCTCGATCCAGACGACGATCGCGAGCCGCAGCTCCTGCAGGGTCGCCCACCTCTGCTGGTTCTGCACGTTCGTTTGAAGAAGGCAAGCTCTACCTCTGCGCCATCAAGGACGTGTTCTCGAACCGGATCGTCGGGTACTCGATCAGCGACTGAATGAACGCACGTCTGGCCGTCGACGCCGTGAACAGCGCCGCCGCCAGGCGCGGGAACGTCGCCGGCTGCATGGTCCACACCGCCAGAGGACGCAGTTTCGCGCCCACAAGTTCGCCACCACCCCGGCAGATGTGATCTGCAGCCTAGTCGCCGCTCTCATCCGAGCAAGGCACTTGTGCGGTGCTCCCGTCGATGCGCAACCAGACACCCTCAAGGTCATCGATGTGGTCGATATTGAACGTCGTGAGGATCGAGTCCGCGGTGGGAGTCGACCCCCCGCTCGAGACGGTGACTCGCTCAAGCTCGTCGGTGGCCGGTATCGAGATCGACTCGGTTGTCGCTCGCAAGCCGTGCGGCGGCGCAGCGACAGCGAATTCACCTCCGGGTTCGAGGACGAAACTGCCGGAGCCCTCGTACGCGACCGTGACGTGACCTCCAGGTGGCTCAGCTCTGAACGAGAGCCTCAAGCCCTCTTGCATCGACCGGCTTCCACACCAGTGAAACCAAACCTCGCCAGAGCGCACCGTGAGCTCCAAGCGATCGTCACCGGGTTCGGTCGGAAAGAAGTACATGCATCCCGCCATCGTGCCCGCGCAAAGGGCGAGCACGGCAAGGGCACCCGCCCACCGTGCCATCAGGCGCAGTCCCTCGGTCAACATGCGGCATAGCCCCCTCGCCTAAAGCTGGCATCCCATTCGAAGTAATTGGCGCACGCTCTGTTGCCAGTTAGCAAGGTCGAGTATGCCGACGCTATGCCGTATGCAGCTGCGTACCCCAGGCCTCCCCACCCTGCCCATTGTGCGGCATGCCTGGATTCGTGAGCCATCAGGGAATCCCGACATAGAACGAGATGAGTGGGATCCTGCGTAACGAACACGTCGCCGAAGATCGTACCGCCCGTGCCCGCGCCTCCTGGATTGACGGCGTTTCCGCATACGAGTATTCCTGTCGACGCTGGCCGACAGTCGCCGCCGTTCGCCATCGCGTAGGCCCAGGCGGCTCCCGAGACGGGAGCATTTACGATGCGCCGGAGTAGGGGCAGGTCTTCCATGGCTTCAGTTGCGACGACGTTCCATTGCGTGAGGCCCGACCCGAACGTCATATAAAGCGGCGCGATCTGAGGAAGATACTGTTCATCGTTGGGCCATGGAAGCCGCCCTGGAAGACGCCGGTCGCCGCCGCGTACGCGGGCCAGCCGCCGCACAGGTGCTGATCAGCTTCCTGATCGCCAACTACAACCTCCGAAAGATCGCCGCGTGGCTCGACGACTACATCCGGGGACGACTCCCCGACCCTGCCAAGTTCAGACCGCTCCGCCGCCGCGACCGCGTGTGGGCGAACCGGTACACCAAGACCACCGGCGACGGCGATCCCACCATTCCCCCTCGCGGACCTCAGGCGGCAGCCGCAGCAGATTCCGACGACCCGCTTGTCCCGATGAGGACCTGACTCGCCGCAGGAGCAGCATCACCGGCCGGTGAAGAAACCGGCACACCCACGCTCACCCAGGACAATCGAACGCGCCCGAAACCGGGCGCGTTCGCCATTTCCGGGATCCGTTCCGCCGGGGTAGCCGATCCAACCGCTCCAGCCCTCACCACAACAACAGAAAAAGAAGAAGGGCACCGGCTTCACGCCAGTGCCCTTCTTCCTTATCGACCGTTTTGCCATCAGTTCTGCCAACGGCCCCACCGGTCGGGATGACAGGATTTGAACCTGCGACCCCTTGACCCCCAGTCAAGTGCGCTACCAAGCTGCGCCACATCCCGGTCTTCTGCTGTCCGCTGGCGGACAACTCCCCTATCCTAGCCGCTCCGCGCACGGCGCGCGAACCAGCACACCCCGCGCATGTCGCAGTCACCGTTGCCGCTGTCGGAGGGTGCCGCTAGCGTCTGGCCCATGAACCAGATCACGATCGAGCCGGCAACGTCGCCGCGGTTCGACGACATCCAGCAGGCGTTCGCCGACGGTGGCGACGGGGCCGAGTGCCAGTGCATGTGGTGGCTGCTGACGGGACGTGAGTTCGAGACCGCCACGGTCGCCGAGCGCACCGAGAAGTTCCGCGCCGAGATCGACGCCGGCCCGCCGCCGGGCCTCGTGGCCTACGTCGACGGCGTGCCTGCCGCGTGGGTGAGGGTCGGGCCACGCACCCGCCAGCCGCGCCTGGCACGCACCCGCAACTACGCCGCGTCCCCGGTGCCGTTCGACGACCCCGGGGTGTGGGCGGTGAGCTGCTTCGTCGTGCGACGCGACCACCGAAAGCAGGGGCTCACCCCTGCGCTGCTGGATGCCGCGGTGAACCTCGCTCGCGAAGGCGGCGCCCGCATCATCGAGGCGTATCCGATCGACGTATCGGCGAAGAAGGTGGCGTCGAACGACCTGTACCACGGCACGCTCTCCACCTTCGAGAAGGCGGGATTCCACGAGGTGGCCCGACCGAAGCCGAACATCGCGATCGTGCAGCTCGAGGTCTCGGGCTGAGCCGGGTGACCCACCCTCCCGGGCGGGCACCGCCCCGGACCGTACGATGAGACGACCGTCCGTCCTGCCCGAAGGAGCGCCGTGCGCACTGCACCCGACCGTTCGCCGACCACCCCCGCATCGAGCGCGCGGCAGGACCCCCGCTGGTGGTGGGGATTCGCGGTCTACGCGGTCGTTGCCCTGGTCCACGTCATCCTGCTGGCCGTGGATTCGCCGCTGACGTACCCGACCAAGCTCGCCCTCATGCCGGCGCTCATCCTCGCCGCAGCGTGGTCGCTGCGCAGGACGCGCTGGGGTGTCGCGCACAACCTCCTCGTCGCAGCCCTGCTGTTCTCGTGGTTCGGCGACGGCGCCGCCTTCTTCTTCCCGTTCTTCGACGACGAGCTGCCCATGATGCTGCTCAGCTTCGGACTGGCGCACGCCTGCTACATCGCCCTGTTCTGGCGACACCTCGCCGTGCGCCGGCTGCCCTGGTGGTCGGCCGTCTACGTGGTCTGGTGGCTCGTGCTGATCATCGTGCTGTGGCCGCTTCTCGGCGCCCTCGCCGTGGGCGTCACCGTCTACGGCCTGGTCTTGGGCGGCACGGCCGCCGCCGCGACCCGCTGCAACCCGGCGGTCGTCGTCGGCGCGGTGTTCTTCTTGGCATCCGATACCACGCTCGCGTTCCGCCTGTTCGTCCCGGGCACGCCCGACTGGGCCGGGGTGGCCGTCATGGTCACGTACACGATCGGGCAGGGCCTCATCGCGTTCGGCGTGGCGCGGCACCTGCGCGGGGTGCGCGCGCGATGACGGATGCCGCCAAGCCGGCACGCGTCGACGCGTGGCTCTGGGCGGTGCGCGTGTACAAGACCCGCTCGGCCGCCACGACGGCGTGCCGCGCCGGTCACGTGCGGGTCAACGGCGAGCGCGCGAAGGCGGCGCAGCCGGTGCGGCCAGGCGACGAGCTGCGCGTGCGCATCGCGGGGTTCGACCGCATTCTGGTCGTGCGCCAGACGATCACCAAGCGGGTGGGTGCGACTCTCGCCGCCGCCGCCGTAGACGACCGCACGCCTCCCCCGCCGCCGCGCGAGATGACCGCGTTCGTGCCCGTCCGCGATCGCGGCGCCGGCCGCCCGACGAAGCGCGAGCGGCGCGAGACCGACCGTCTGCGCGGACGATGAGTGAGGCGAGCCTCGGGACTCAGAGGTCGTCGGCGATCTGCCCCGCGTACGTGGCGAGACCGCGCCGCAGCGCGACGTAGATCTCACGGACCGACGTGTCCTGCCCGAGCTCGGCCCGTCGGACCCATTCGTCGAACGCCAATCGCACCGTGCAGCTCACGGCGGTGATCAGCGCACGCGCGGTGAGCACGTCGGCATCCGCCTTCGCCGCGTCGACGGCGGCATCGGTGAGGGCATCGGCGCCGGCCGCCTCGTTGCGCAGTGCGACGGCCAGCAGCGCCGGTTCGCTGTGCACCAGCCGGCGCACCCGCAGCGAGCGCGCGCGACCGCCCGGCGCCTGCGCGTCGAAGGCTTCGAGCAGGCGCAACCACCCGGTGTCGAGCGCGGCGGCGACCGGAGCGCCGGCCCGGATCGCGGCGAGCGTCTCGCGGCGCACCGCAGCAGAGGTGTCGTCTTCGGGAGCGAAGAGCGCCTCCTCCTTCGTGGCGTAGTAGCGGAAGAACGTACGGGGCGAGATCCCTGCGGCCCGGGCGATCTCGTCGACGGTGGTCGCGGCGACCCCCTTCGACTCGAACAGCTCGAGCGCGGCATCCGAGATGTCGCGCTGCGTCTCACGGCGGCGGCGTTCGCGCAGCCCGACAGGCTCGTCGTTGAGCGCTGTGCGATGCGGGTTGCCGGTGTCCATGCGGCCAGTGTACAGATTGCGCCAACATGGCAGGCACTGCCAGTATTGTTGCTTCGTCGGCATCCGACACCTTCCCCTCGCATGGCGCCGCACGCGCGCGAGTCCCCAGCAGAAAGACCTTCGTGACCCTCGAGAAGACTCCTCCCACCGCGGACAACCCCACGCCCACCGGCACCGCGCCCGTCATCGTGCGCCCCGGCGTCGTCATCGCCCTGCTCGTGATCTCGGCCTTCGTCGTCATCCTCAACGAGACGATCATGAGCGTCGCACTGCCGAGCCTCATGACCGACCTCGCCATCACCGCGAGCACGGCCCAGTGGCTGACCACCGGGTTCCTGCTGACGATGGCGATCGTCATCCCCCTGACCGGCTACCTGCTGGCGCGCTTCCCGCTGCGAGGCGTCTACCTCGCCGCCATGAGCCTGTTCACGCTCGGCACCCTCATCGCCGCCCTCGCTCCCGGGTTCGAGATGCTGCTCGCCGGCCGCGTCGTGCAGGCATCGGGCACCGCGATCATGATGCCGCTGCTCTTCACCACCGTGCTGTCGATCGTTCCGGTGACGCACCGCGGGCGCATGATGGGCGTCATCTCCATCGTCATCGCCGTCGCCCCGGCCATCGGACCGACCGTGTCCGGCATCATCCTCTCCGCGCTCAGCTGGCGCTGGCTGTTCTGGATCGTGCTGCCGATCGCGCTCATCGCCCTCACCCTCGGCGCCCTCTGGGTGCGCAACGTCACCGAGACCCACCCGGCGAAGTTCGACGTGCTCAGCGTGCTGCTGTCGGCCCTCGGCTTCGGCGGCCTGATCTACGGACTCAGCTCCATCGGCGAAGCCGCCTCGGGCAACGCGCCGGTTCCGGTGTGGATCCCGCTCGCCGTCGGCGCCCTGGGGCTCGCCGCCTTCGTCGCCCGCCAGCTGCAGCTGCAGAAGAGCGACAGCGCGCTGCTGGACCTGCGCACCTTCAAGTCCAAGTCCTTCAGCCTCGCCGTGACGCTCGTCGTCGTCGTGATGGCGGCGCTCTTCGGCTCGCTCGTGCTGCTGCCCATCTACCTGACCGACGTGCTCGGCCTCGAGACGCTGACCATCGGACTCATGCTGCTGCCCGGCGGCGTGCTGATGGGCGTCATCGCGCCCATCGTCGGCTCGCTGTTCGACAAGTACGGGCCGACGCCGCTCGTGATCCCCGGCATGATCGTCGCCGCGGCGGCCCTATGGGGCATGACGACCTTCGACGAGTCGGCCACCATCCCCTGGATCATCGCCGTGCACATGACGCTCAACCTCGGCCTGGGCTTCGTCTTCACGCCGCTGCTCACCTCGGCGCTCGGCTCACTGCCGCGGGTTCTGTACCCGCACGGCAGCGCGATCGTCGGGACGATTCAGCAGGTCGGCGGCGCCGCCGGCACCGCGGTGTTCGTCACCCTCATGTCGGTGCAGGCGGCCTCGTCACTGGCGGAGGGCGCGAGCGCCGTCTCGGCCGTCGCCTCGGGCGTGCACCTGGCGTTCCTCACCGGAGCCATCGTGGCGTCGGCCGCGGTGATCCTCGCGTTCTTCGTGCGCAAGGCACCCGCGCCCGACGACGCCCCGCAGGGCGAGGCGCTTCCCGTTCACTGATCGCGGGTTCACGAAGGGTCGGCAGCGCGCGCTGTCGGCCCTTCGTCGTTCTCGGCGCTTCACCCTTCTCGGGCCTATGCGTGCTCCGGCAACAAGGCGAGCAGCCAGCCGGCGCTGCGCACCGCAGCCCCGGCCTCGGCGGCGCGCCGCGACAGCGCGCGGTCGGTCGTGACGACGATGACGCGACGACCGAGCGACACCAGCCGGGCTGCCTCGTCGACGATCGCGTCGTCGCCCGAGGCGGGCGCGCGCACCACGTGCACTCCCGCGGCAACGCCGGCAGAGCGCGCGGCGCCCTCGAGCACGACGGAGACCTCGGGGAACCACTGCCCTGCGGGAAGATCGATCGACCCGGCATCCACCCCCTGTCGCGCCCAGGCGGCCACGCGTGCCAGCAGCCGCGACCCGGCGCCGGCGCGGTCACGCCACCAGCCATTGGGGACCGAGCCCACGACGTTCGCGGCATCCACCACGATGGCCGGCCGCACGTCCAACAGAGTCCGCAGCTGTGGCCACGCCGTGGCCAATCCGGGATGCAGCGGGTAATCGTCGATGTCGGCGACGGGCACCCACGACAGCTCCCGGCTCTCGGCATCGCTGATGACGGGCTCGAACGGCGTCACGACATCGGCGAGCACGGTGCCGTAGCTCCAGATGCCCAGGTCCAGCATGCTGAGCAGCCGCGGCCGCACGGCATCCGCCGGCACCCCGGCCTCTTCCGCCGCTTCCCGCAGGGCCGCGGCCCCCGCGCTCTCGCCCTCGTGACGTGCGCCGCCGGGGAGCCCCCAGGTGCCGCCGAAATGACTCCACGACACCCGGTGCTGCAGCAGGATGCCGCGCTGCGCGTCGAGCGCCAGCAGCCCCGCTGCGCCGAAGCGGCCCCAGTAACGGGTGCCGTCATCGGCGACCACCCACGCGTCGCCGGGATCGCGCGGCCCGTCGGGGCGGCGCGGCTCATCCGGTGCGGGCGGGACGATCGTCACCGGTCCAGCCTGGCACAGCCCGCACCGCGTGGCGCCGCGCCGCGCACAAACCGCCGACGCGGCCACATACACCCACCCGGCCCGCCACGCCGGGAGCGCCACGCGATGCTGTGCGGCCCCACAATGGCGCGACCGTCGCCGCCAATGAGCGCTGTAGCCACTACATATGGGACTGTGTACTGGTCTGACCACATGCATATAGTGGTGAGCCCGCAGACCACCCCCCCGCCTCAGAGGATGCCATGACCGCCCCGACCCCGCCCGCCGCACCCCGCTCCGTCCCCGTCGCCGCCACCGTCGACGAGTACCTGTCGCGGGCCGACTGGCGGGTCAACGCCAACGCGAACCAGGGGTACTCCCTCGGCGGGCTCATGCTCAACGCCTCGGGAAAGATGATCGCCAACTACTGGCTCGATGAGGTGTACGCCCCCGAGGCGGGAGCTGCGCACCGCGACGGCGACCTGCACATCCACGACCTGGACATGTTCGCCGGCTACTGCGCGGGGTGGTCCCTGCGCACGCTGCTGGAGCAGGGCTTCAACGGCGTCCCGGGCAAGATCTCGTCGCGGCCGCCCAAGCACCTCAGCAGTGCGCTCGGGCAGATGGTCAACTTCCTCGGAACGTTGCAGAACGAGTGGGCGGGCGCCCAGGCCTTCAGCTCGTTCGACACCTACCTCGCCCCCTTCGTCCGGCTCGACGCGCTGACGTACGAGCAGGTGCGTCAGGCGATGCAGGAGTTCGTGTTCAACCTCAACGTGCCCTCGCGCTGGGGGACGCAGACCCCGTTCACCAACCTCACGTTCGACTGGACCGTCCCCGACGACCTCGCGCCGCAGCACCCCCTCATCGGCGGCAGCGTGTGCGACTTCACCTACGCCGACCTGACCGCCGAGATGACGATGATCAACCGCGCCTTCATCGACGTGATGACCGAGGGCGACGATGACGGCCGCGCCTTCACCTTCCCCATCCCGACGTACAACATCACCAAGGACTTCCCGTGGGACGCCCCCGAGGTCGATGCCCTGTTCGCGATGACGGCGAAATACGGCCTCCCCTACTTCCAGAACTTCGTCACGTCGGACCTCGACCCCCACATGATCCGCTCGATGTGCTGCCGACTGCAGCTGGACCTCACCGAGCTGCTCAAACGCGGCAACGGCCTGTTCGGCTCCGCCGAGCAGACCGGGTCGGTCGGGGTCGTGACCGTCAACTGCGCACGGCTGGGCTTCGTGCACTCCGGCGACGAGGCTGCCGTCATCGCGCGTCTCGACGAACTGCTGGAGATCGCGCGCGACACCCTCGAGGCCAAGCGCATCGTGATCGACCGGCACATCCAGGGTGGGCTCTTCCCGTACACCAAGCGCTACCTCGGGTCGCTCGAGAACCACTTCTCCACGATCGGCGTCAACGGGCTGAACGAGTTCGTGCGCAACTTCACCCGGGATGCCGAGGACATCACCACACCCGCCGGCATGACGCTGGCCGCCCGAGTGCTCGATCACGTGCGCGAACGGATGGTGCAGTTCCAGGAGGCCACGGGCCACATGTACAACCTCGAGGCGAGCCCCGCCGAGGGGGCGACCTACCGCTTCGCCAAGGAGGACATCGCGCGCTATCCCGGCATCCGTCATGCCGGCACCGCCGACAACCCTTACTACACCAACTCGTCGCAGCTTCCGGTCGGGTTCACCGATGACGCCTTCGAGGCGATGGCGCTGCAGGAGGACCTGCAAGGCAAGTACACCGGCGGCACCGTGCTGCACCTGTACATGGGTGAGGCGATGACCTCCGCCCGGGCGTGCAAGACGCTGGTGCGCCGAGCGCTGGAGCGGTTCCGACTGCCCTACATCACCATCACCCCGACCTTCTCGATCTGCCCTGCCCACGGCTACCTCTCGGGCGACCTGCCGTCGTGCCCGCAGTGCGGTGCCGAGTGCGAGGTGTGGACGCGCGTCATGGGCTACTTCCGTCCGGTGTCGTCGTTCAACGTGGGCAAGAAGGGCGAGGCCGCCGAGCGCGTGTACTTCGACCAGCAGAAGTCGGATGCCACGCCCCAGCTGGTCGGAGCCCCCACATGATCACCCCCACCACCGACGACCTGCGCGTCGCGGGCCTCACGCGCCTGTCGACGGTGGACTGGCCGGGCATGCTGGCGGCCACGGTGTTCCTGCAGGGGTGCCCATGGGACTGCTTCTACTGCCACAACCCGGCGCTGATCGCCCCGCGGGCGACACCCGCGATGACGTGGCACGAGGTGGCGGCGTTCCTCGACTCGCGGGTCGGGCTGCTCGACGCCGTGGTGTTCACCGGCGGCGAGCCCACCATGCAGCACGCGCTGCTCCCCGCGATGCAGACGGTCCGCGCCCGCGGCTTCGCCGTGGGACTGCACACCGGCGGGGCGTATCCGCGGCAGCTGGCGCGTGTGCTGCCGCTGGTGGACTGGGTGGGACTGGACATCAAGGCGGCCACCGACGACCGCTACACCGCGGTCACCGGCCGCCCGGGCGCAGGCGAGCGCGCATGGCTGTCGCTCGAGCTCGTGCTCACCCAGCAGCGGCTGCGCGAGCACACCGACCGCCCGCTGCAGTACGAGGTGCGCACGACCGTGCACCCCGACGCGATCGACGAAGCCGGCCTCGCCGCGCTCGGATGCCGCCTGGCGGATGCCGGTGTGCGCGACTGGGCGGTGCAGCGATTCCGCGACACCGGCACCCGCACACCGCTCCCCCGCGGCGCCCGGACGACGCGCGCGGTCGCTCTAGACGGCATCCCCACCGCCCGGTTCGACCGCGTCACCGTGCGCTGACCGCACCCGCGCCGCCGCCCGTCGCCGCCGCGCCCGCCCCTCGCGCGAGAAACCACAAACGGGATGAGACATCGCGCATTGCGTGGTGTCTCATCCCGAAAGTGGTTTCTCGAGGGATGCCGCGGATGCGACAGCCCGAGCGATCAGCGCTGGCGCTTCTCGCGCACCCGCATGTTGATGACGATCGGGGTGCCCTCGAAGCCGAACAGCTCGCGCAGGCGCCGCTGGATGAACCGGCGGTAGCCGGGGTCGAGGAACCCGGTCGTGAACAGCACGAATGTCGGCGGGCGGGTCGAGGCCTGCGTGCCGAACAGGATGCGGGGCTGCTTTCCGCCGCGCAGCGGGTGCGGGTGCTCGGCGACGAGTTCGGAGAGGAACGCGTTGAACTTGCCGGTGGGGATGCGCTGATCCCACGACTCCAGCGCCGTTTCGAGCGCGGGCACGAGCTTGTCGAGGTGGCGACCGGTGAGGGCGGAGATGTTCACCCGCGGCGCCCACGCCACGTGGGCGAGGTCCTGCTCGATCTCGCGCTCGAGGTAGCGGCGACGGTCGATGTTCTCCATGTCGTCGTCGTTCAGGCGATCCCACTTGTTGAACGCCAGCACGAGGGCGCGTCCCGATTCGAGCACGAGGTCGATGATGCGCACGTCCTGCTCGCTCAGCGGCTGGCTGACGTCGAGCACGACGACGGCGACCTCGGCCTTCTCGAGCGCGGCCGAGGTGCGCAGCGACGCGTAGAAGTCCGCGCCCTGCTGCAGGTGCACCCGGCGACGGATGCCGGCGGTGTCGACGAGCCGCCAGAGCTTGCCGCCCAGCTCCACGACCTCGTCGACGGGGTCGCGGGTGGTGCCCGCCAGTTCGTTGACGACGACGCGCTCCTCGCCGGCGGCCTTGTTCAGCAGCGACGACTTTCCGACGTTGGGGCGACCGAGGATCGCCACACGGCGGGGACCGCCGATCTCCTGCTTGGCGACCGCCGAGACCTCCGGCAGCACCTTCATGACGTCGTCGAGAAGGTCCGCGACGCCGCGGCCGTGGATGGCCGAGACGGGGTACGGCTGGCCGAGTC
>NZ_JANJFJ010000222.1:0-7179 GCF_024626565.1 Microbacterium sp. zg.Y909 | reverse complement strand
GGGCGCGCTGCGCCCACCCCGGCCTGATCCGTGCTGTTTACTCGGCCTTGGCGGCTTCGGCGGCTTCGGCGCCCTCGGCGTCCGCAGCGGACTCCGTGGCGGCTTCGCCCTCGATGGCCTGCTCGTCAGCGACGATCTCGCTGACCTCGGCCTGCGCCTCGGCCTCATCTGCAACCTTCTCGGTCGCAGCGGAGGACTGCTCGGGCGCGCTCTGCTCGAGCAGTTCGCGCTCCCACTCGGCCAGGGGCTCGGCGGGGGCCTCGGCCTCGCCGGCGGCGGGCTGGTGACGCTGGATGAGGCCCTCGGCCGCAGCGTCGGCGATCACGCGGGTAAGCAGACCCACGGCGCGGATCGCGTCGTCGTTGCCGGGGATCGGGTACTGGAACTCGTCCGGGTCGGCGTTGGTGTCGAGGATGCCGATGACGGGGATGCCGAGCTTCTTGGCCTCGTCGATGGCGAGGTGCTCGCGCTTGGCGTCGACGACCCAGATGGCCGACGGGGTCTTCTGCAGGTTGCGGATACCACCGAGCGACTTGTGCAGCTTGTCGAGCTCGCGCTTCTTGAGCAGCAGCTCCTTCTTGGTGAAGCCGCTGTTGGCCGGGGTCTCGTAGTCGAGCTCCTCGAGCTCCTTCATGCGGGCCAGACGCTTGGAGATGGTGGTGAAGTTGGTCAGCAGACCACCGAGCCAGCGCTGGTTGACGTAGGGCTGGCCCACGCGGGTCGCCTGCTCGGCGATGATCTCCTGAGCCTGCTTCTTGGTGCCGACGAAGAGGATGGTGCCGCCGTGGGCGACGGTCTCCTTGACGAACTCGTACGCCTTGTCGATGTACCCGAGCGACTGCTGCAGGTCGATGATGTGGATGCCGCTGCGCTCGGTGAGGATGAAGCGCTTGACTTTCGGGTTCCACCGGCGGGTCTGGTGTCCGAAGTGGACGCCGCTGTCGAGCAGCTGGCGAATGGTGACGACGGCCATGGCCGTTCTCCTGTTCTCGGCGCGATGCGCCGTTGTTTCGGTTGTCCACGCCTGGTCGGATGACCGGCGAGCCTGGTGCCCGGCGCACACCCGCAACCCGCGGATGCGGGATGACCTGGGGTGTGGATGCCGCGTCGCATTCGCCGGAGCGAACGCTGTGCTGTGGGCACGCGGAGTCACCCCGCCGAGGCGAGGTGCAGTGTCATCTTATCAGCCGCCGACTCCTCCCCCTCTCACCGATGTGGGAAGTTCTCCGCATCCGCGCATTCTCCGCCTGCGGACACGAGCCGACCCGCGCAGCATGGAGGAATGATCCGCCGTCACGTCGTCGCAGGGGCGGCGCTCCTGGTCGCCGCGGCGACCTTATCCCTCAGCGAGGCGGCGGCGACGGCCGGCGCGTCGGTCCTGCCGATGGCCGACGCAGATGCCCCCGACGCGATCTCGGGCTTTCCCTGGACCTGGCCGCTTCCGGGTGCGCGTGTGGAGGCGCCGTTCGAGGCGCCGGCGCACCGCTACGGTCCGGGCCACCGCGGCATGGATCTGTCCGGCGACGGCACGTCGGCTGTCATCGCGCCGGCGCACGGGGTCGTCGCCTTCGCGGGTTTCGTCGCCGGGCGGCCCCTGCTCACGATCGACCACGGCATGGGCCTCGTCACCACCTTGGAGCCCGTGATCCCCGGTGTGGTGGCGGGCCGATCGGTCGCTCGCGGGGAGCAGGTGGGAACGCTCGCCACCGGCGGTCACGTTCGCCCCGGGGCACTGCATGTAGGCGTCCGACGCGACGGCGAGTACATCAGTCCGATGCTGCTCTTCGGGTCGGTGCCGCGGGCAGTGCTCCTACCGTGCTGTCAGCGGTCGATGGCGATGACGTTGCGGTCTCCGGAGTCGGTGACCTCGCCGAGCGCGCCGGCATCCACTTCGTTGTCGTTGCCGTTCACCGTGACGGCTCCCACGTCGCCGCGCACGTCGATCTCGTTGCGGTCGCCGGCGAGTTCGAGCGACCCCACCGACGTCGCTTCGATGTCGTTGTCCTGACCGGCCACACGCACACTCGTCACGTCACCCGCCTCGACGTCATGGCGGTCGCCCTCCACGACGAGCTCGGTCACCACTGCCGCGGTGAGGTCGATCTCGACCTCCGTGCCACTGACCGTCACCTGCGGGCAGTCGCCCCGCAGCCGCAGGTCCCGCCCGGCCGACACCGTGACCGCGAGCCCGGCGCAGTCCCCGTCGGGCGCAGGCGTGGCAGCGTCCGCCGACGCACTGGGGGCGGGTGCGGCGCTGGATGGCCGCACCGTCACCGCCGGCTGAGCGCCGTCGGTCTCGATGGGACTGCAGGCGGCGAGGGAGAGCGCGACCGCGGCAGCGGCGATGGCCAGGGAGAGAGCGCGACGAGACATTCCTCCACGGTAGGCGGCCGTCTGAGGGACCACCACCCTCACGCCCGGGGGTGGGCCAGGCGGTACGCTGCCGCCAGTCGCTCCCCGGAAACATGGGTGTAGATCTGCGTGGTGCCGAGGCTCGCGTGGCCGAGCATCTCCTGTACGGCGCGCAGGTCGGCGCCGCCGTCGAGAAGGTGCGTCGCGGCAGAGTGCCGCAGCGCGTGGGGCCCCACCGTCTCGGCGCCCACGAGCGGGGCGACCTCTCGCGCGACGAGATCGTAGACGGCTCGCGGTCCGATCCGAGCGCCGCGCAGCCCCAGGAACACCGCCGAGGTGGCCGCGTCGGCGCGGGCGGCCAGCGCCGGGCGCCCGCGCACCAGATAGGCATCCAGTGCGCGGGCTGCCGGTGCACCGAACGGGACGACCCGCTCTTTGGATCCCTTGCCGAGCACGCGGACCGTGGCCGACGCCGGGTCGAGGTCACCGAGATCCACGCCGCACAGTTCCGACACCCGTAGGCCGGCGCCGTAGAGAAGCTCCAGCATGGCGGCATCCCGAAGGTCGCGCGGGTCGCCCTCCGCGGCACGGCCCCGCAGGTCGTCCAGTACCGCGCCGAGGGCTTCGGCCGACGCGACGCGCGGAAGCGTACGGCCCCGCTTGGGTGCGACCAGACGCAGGCTGGGGTCGACGGTGACGTGACCGTACTCGGCGGCCCACGAGAAGAACCCCCGCGCGGCGGCGGTGCGGCGGGCGAGTGTGGTGCGCGCATCGCCGCGCTTGGTGGCCTGCCACAGCCACGAGCGCAGCGCCTCGAGGTCGACGTCGACGAGCGGGCCGTCGCCGACAGCCGCGGTCATGTCGGCGAGATCCGACCGGTAGGCGCGCACGGTTGAGGGCGACAGCCGGCGTACATCGACGAGGTGGCGTACGTACCGCTCGATCGCCTCGGACACCTGCATGAGACAAGGATGCCGCGTCCGGTACTTCCTCCCCCGCCGACGCACCGGTCAGCGTCTCGCCGCGATCAGCCGCCACCCGCCCGGTCCGTGCTGTGCCCGCCCCTCCAGGAGCAGTAGGCCGAGGCCGCGCTCGACGTCGGCGATGCTCTGACCGCACCGGCGGGCGACGTCGTCCGCCGTGCGCCAGACGCGCGCGCTCAGTGCGTCGCGCAGCGCCGTCATCTCGTCGACCCAGTCCTCCGCCCCGGGGAGCACCTCCTGGGTGGCGCCGAGCAGTTCACGGACATCGGCCGCGCTCGTGATGCACCGCGCGTCGTAATCACGCAGCAGCCGGTGACATCCCGCCGACGAGGGACTCGTCACCGGACCGGGCACCGCCCCGAGCGCGCGACCGAGGGATGCGGCGTGGCCCGCCGTGTTGAGGGAGCCGCTGCGCCAGCCCGCCTCGACGACCACCGTCGCGTCCGCCATCGCCGCGATGAGGCGGTTGCGGGCGAGGAACCGCCACTTGGTGGGCGCGGCGCCACACGCCACCTCGCTGAGGACGGCGCCGGTCCGCGCCACGCGGCCCAGCAGATCCTCGTGCCCCGACGGGTAGGAACGGTCGACCCCGCCGGCCAGCAGCGCGTCGGTGGCGCCTCCCGCCGACAGCGCCGCGCGGTGGGCCGCCCCGTCGATGCCATAGGCGGCGCCGGAGATGATGCGGATGCCGTCGGCGGCGAGGTCGGCAGCCAGTTCCATCGCCACGTGCTCGCCATACGACGTCGCCGCGCGGGCGCCGACGATGGCGACGGCCGCACCCACCCGCGCCGGAAGCGCCCCGCGCACCCACAGGCACAGCGGTGCGTGAGGGCCCAGATCATCGACGCGCGTCGGCCAGACGGCGTCGCCCGGCACCACGAGACGCACGCCGGCGCGGCGGGCGGTGTCGAACGCCGCTGCCACCGCACCCGGCTGCAGGCGTGGTCGCCACCGGTCCAGAGCCTCGCGGGCACGTTCGGCCTTTGCGCCTGCGGCGACGGCGACGGCGCGCACATCGTCGACGATGACGAGCCGCAAGGCCTCGGCCGCGCCCACGGCCGCCACGAGCACCCCTGCATCACCGTCGCCCGGCTCGCAGAGCGCCGACCACACGCCTCGCGCCCGCCGATCCAGCACGGCGTCGTCGTCGAGACCAGCCGAGATGAGACCGCAGAGCGCTTCGCGCGCAGCGTCGGGGTCGTCCTGGAGTGGGTTCACAGTGGGGTGGTTCCCTTCTTGAGGTAGAGCGCACGGCCGATGTCATCGAGTTCGAGGCGCTCGCGCCCCGCAAGGTCGGCGTGGCTCCAGGCGACGCGCAGCACACGGTCATAGCCGCGCAAGGTCAGCGCCCCCCGTTGGAGCGCCGCATCCAGCGGTCGTCGCACCGCCGGCGGTGGTGCGACGGGTCCCTGTCGAAGCCAGGTGCCGGAGACCTCCGCGTTGGTGCGCCATGGGGTCTCCCGCAGCCGCCGGGCCGCGCGGCCACGCGCCTCGGCGACGCGATCGCGTGCCTGTGCCGTGGTGATGGCCCGTTCGGCGGCGAACTGCGCGTGGGCGACCGAGACCCGCGTCACGGCCAACTCGATGTCGATCCGGTCGCGGATCGGCCCGGAGAGCCGCCCCAGGTAGCGACGGATTCCCGCGGGCGGGCAGACGCAGTCGCCGCCGGGCACGCCGTAGGCCCCGCAGGGGCAGGGATTGGTTGCGAGCACCAGCTGGAATCGGGCGGGGAACGTCGCGCTCGCGCCTGCGCGTTCGATCTGGATCGATCCGTGCTCCAACGGCTCCCGCAGGGCGTCCAGCGCACCCGAGGCGAACTCGCCCGCCTCGTCGAGGAAGAGCACACCCCCGCTTGCGCGCGCGATCGCGCCGGGACGGATCGTGCGGCTGCCACCCCCGACGAGGGCGGCGACGCTCGACGTGTGGTGGGGTGCCTCGAACGGCGGCGTGCGTTCCAGCCGCGCCACGCGCGCACCGCCGAGGGAGCGCACCGACGCGGCCTGAAGCGCGGCCGCATCGTCGAGATCGGGGAGGATGCCGGGCAGGCGCCGGGCCAGCATGGTCTTGCCGGCGCCGGGTGGCCCACTCATGAGCACGTGGTGTCCCCCGGAGGCGGCGACCACGACCGCATCCACGGCGTCGCGCTGCCCGATCACCTCGGCGAGCTCGAGCCTGGGCGCCGCGGGCTCCGGTGGCGTCTCGACGCTCACCGGCGGGAGTGGGCGATCGTCAACGGCGAGGCCGTGCCAGCGCAGCACATCGAGCAGACTCACCGCGCCCAGCACCTCCACACCTTCGACGAGCTCCGCCTCGGCGCGGTTGGCATGCGGCACGGCGACGCGGGTGATCCCCGCCCGCGCGGCCGCGATGACGGCCGGCAGCACTCCCGGCACCGGTCGTAGACGTCCGTCGAGGCCCAGCTCCCCCACATGCACCGTGCGCCGGAGCGAGGCGTGGTCGAGGCTGCGCTCGGTCGCCAGCGCGGCCACGGCGATCGCGACGTCGAAGCCCGCCCCGTGCTTCGGCAGACTCGCCGGCGACAGGTTGACGGTGATCCGTCTGCGCGGCAGCAGCACGCCGGAGTTCTCACACGCGTTGTGCACCCGCTGGTGGGCCTCTCCCAGTGCCTTGTCCGGCAGCCCGATGATCTTGAAGTCCGGCGTCTGCCGCGACAGGTCCGCCTCCACCTCGACCAGAGCGCCGTCGAGCCCCGTCAGTGCGACCGCCCACGTCCTCGCGACACTCATCTCAGGTCCTGCACGTGCTCGAGCGGTGCGGTCGCCGGGTCATCGCCCGTGATGGCGATGACGTCGAGCCGCAGGCGGCGTCCCTGCACGAGATCGGGGTGTGCGGCCAGCCAGGCGAAGGCGAGCTGCCACAGCCGGCGGCGCTTGCGCTCGTCGACCGCCTCGAGGGGGTGGCCGAACGCATCGGAGCGCCGCGTCTTGACCTCCACGACCACGAGCGAGTCAGCGCACGTTGCGACGATGTCCACCTCGCCCTGCGCGCACCGCCAGTTGCGGTCGAGCACCCGCCACCCGGCCTGCTCCAGATACCGAGCAGCACGTTGCTCACCCGCTCTGCCGCGCTCGTCCTTGGCTGCCATGCAGCGATCGTCGCGCGTCGGCCGACGGCCCGTGGGCCGTTACCCCCGGCTTGGGGGACAGCTCATCGAACGAGCCGCCTGTGGAGGGTTCGAGAGCACCTCAGGAGTCGAGCGAAAGCTCCTCGGGCAGGTGGAAGTCCCGCCGGGTCAGCTCCTCGACGTTGACGTCCTTGAACGTCAGCACGCGCACCGACTTCACGAACCGGTCTGCGCGGTAGATGTCCCACACCCAGACGTCGGTCATCGAGATCTCGAAATAGAAGTCGTGCTCCGTGTCGCGCCGCACGACGTTCACCTCGTTGGCGAGGTAGAAGCGACGCTCGGTCTCGATCACGTAGGCGAACTGCGACACGACATCGCGGTACTCGCGATACAGCGCCAGCTCTAGTTCGCGGTCGTAGTCCTCGAAGCCCTCGTCGTCCATGGTGATTCCATCCTAGGCCCGGGTCAGAACAGAGTCGGCGCCTCGACGATCGACCACGACGCACGGTGGTGTGCGCTGAGGCCGAGGGTGCGGATCGCGGCGCGGTGCTCGAGGCTCGCGTAGCCCTTGTTACGCGCCCACTGATAGTCGGGCCAGTCGTCGTGAAGAGCGGTCATGTGTCCGTCCCGGGCGACCTTGGCGATGACGGATGCCGCCGCGGCGCTGGCGCAGTCGCGGTCCGCTTTGACCACCGGCCGCACGTGGAGACCTGAGCCCCCCGCCGGGGTGATGTAGTCGTGGTTACCGTCCAGCAG
>NZ_JANJFJ010000221.1:0-7209 GCF_024626565.1 Microbacterium sp. zg.Y909 | reverse complement strand
TCTTGACGTAGTTGCCCCACGTGCCACTCTCGGCGGCGAAGACGACGGTTCCGGCGGCCGCGGCGTAGATGTACGCTCCGCAGCCGTTGGCGAAGTCGATGCCACGGTGGCCGCTGCCGCTGCAGTACCCGTTGGAGCAGATGGTGCCGCGGTTGCCGAACCATGAGCTGATCCAGCCGCCGTGCGGGCGCACCCAGCCCTGGCCGCCGCCAGAACCGCCGCCGCCGCCGGAGCCGCCGCCACCGCCGCCACCCCCGCCGCCGCCACCGCCGCCGCCGCTGGCCGGAGGCCGCGCCGCGTTCTCACGGGCGATGCGGTCGGCTTCTTCCTGGGCGCGGCGCGCGGCCTCTTCCCTGGCCTTGCGCTCACGCTCCTCGCGAGCACGACGCTCGGCTTCGACGCCGGCCTGGTAGCCGGCCACGGTCTGCGCGGTGGTGTCTTTGAGTGCCGCGAGCTGGGCCTGCAGCGTTCCGAGATGCTCGGTTTGAGCGGCGAGGGCCGCCTGGGCCGCCTCGGCCGCTGCCTGAGCCGCGACCATCTTGGCCTCGGCTTCACGCTTCAGCTCGTCGCGGGCGTTACGGGCGACGGATGCCTGGTCGCTCAGGCTCTGCGCGTTGTCGCGGGCGCTGACCGCGTCGGTGTAGACGGCCTGATTGGCGGCGAGGAGCTTGTCCATCGTGCCGAGTCGCGCGAGCAGATCGTCGGCGGTCGCGGCGGAACCCGAGAAGAACAGCTCCAGCGAAGTGTCGTCGCCCCCGTTGCGGTAGAGCTGGGATGCGACCCGTCCGGCCTTCTGCGCGGCCTCGAGCGCGCGGGCCTCTTCGGCGTCGGCCTGAGCCTGCAGCGATTCGGCGCGGTCAACCGCTGCCTCGTACGCCTCCTGCGCGGCCTGGTACTCGATCCCCAGACGCTCTGCTTCTGCCTGCTTGTTGGCGACGTCGGTGGTCAGGTCATTGATGAGCTGCTCGATGCGGGCGACCTCGGCGTTCTTGGACGCCTCGTTCGCCTTGGCCCGCTGCACGTCGTCCCACGAGGGGTATCCGGCCATGGCGAACGCGACCGGCGCGAACGGAGCGGCGAGAGCACCCGCTGCGACCAGGCCGAAGGCCCCGACCGTGAGCGCACCACGCCGGGTGACGCCGCGCGCGAAGGCGCGCTGCTCCGCCGGGGTCGGCGCGCAGCCGCATTCCTCGGGGTCGTCGATGCGCGTGAACCGCACGCAGCACCTCATCTCTTCGCCAGGTCGGGGGGAGTCGAAGACGTCTTCACAGTAGCAACATCAGTCACATCCGCAACGGTTTTCTCAGGGACTTCCACCCGGTCGTCGCGCACATCCTCCCGCCCATCGTGCCGTCCCAACAGCCCTCAGCCGGGTACGCCGCGCCCTCGATTGGTGTTTTCGCCAACCAGTGCATATGCTTGAGCGTCGGTAAGCGTGAGCACCGGGTTCGTCCCACAGGGTTCACTCGGCCCCATCGTTTAGCGGCCTAGGACGCCGCCCTTTCACGGCGGTAGCACGGGTTCGAATCCCGTTGGGGTCACACCTACAATTGAATATGCATGGCCCTGTAGCGCAGTTGGTTAGCGTGCCGCCCTGTCACGGCGGAGGTCGCGGGTTCAAGTCCCGTCAGGGTCGCTCCAGAGCGACGGGCCCTTTTTCGGAAGGGCCCTTCGTCTCGGACGCGGCAAGCATCACAGCCGCGCGGCTCTGTAGCTCAGTTGGTAGAGCGCACGACTGAAAATCGTGAGGTCACGGGATCGACGCCCGTCGGAGCCACTGCCCCTGATTCCAGGCTTCTACTGGGATCGGGGGCTTTTTCGTTCTCCCGGATCATGCCCATTGACGGCTATCGGGCACGGGAACCGCGCACCAATCGCTCCCACACCTTCGTGTACCCCGGCAGGTCTGCAGTCGCCGAACCGATGTCGTCGACGGTGACGCCGGGTACAGCAAGTCCGACCAGGGCTCCGGCGGTGGCGACGTGGTAATCATGGTCGGCTCGCCACACCCCGCCGGTCAGTGGGCGGGGAACCACGCGGATACCGTCAGGCAGTTCCTCCACCTCACCGCCGATGGCACGAAGATTGTCCACCAGTGCGTCGAGGTGCGTGCTCTCGTTCCCGGTGCGGGGCTTCAGTCCGGTGAAAGTCGACGGCCCGTCCGCGAAGGCGGCGAGGGCGGCCAGGATGGGGGTGAGTTCACTGATCTCCGACACATCGACGCACGCGCGCCGGATGATGCGCTCGGCACCACCGGTGACAGTCAGAGCTCCGCCCCGGCGGCGTGCGCGTGCTCCCATCAGCACCAGAATCTCGACGAGCCGGGCAGCTGGCTGCGCAGAATGAGCGGGCCACCCTGGGACGGATACGCGACCGCCGGCCATCATCGCGGCGGCGAGGAACGGTGCCGCAAGTGACAGATCGGGCTCAATGGTCACCTCTCTGGCCCGTACCGGCCCCCCGGGAACGACCCACTCGGTAGGTGTCGGCTGGTCGACGTACACGCCGCGGCGGCGGAGTGCTTCGACGGTCATGGCGATGTCGGGGAGGCTTCCCAGCGGTTGGCCGACGTGGCGGAGCGTCAGACCGATGTCGAACCGCGGAGCGGCCAGCAGCAGCGTCGAGACAAGCATGGATGAACGGTTGACGTCGATCTCCACGTGGCCGCCCCGTATGTGTCCGCGCCCGTGCACGGTCAGCGGCACAGTCCATTTGCCCGCGTCGTTGAGGTCGCAACCGATGCTGCGTAGGACCTTGATCACCTCGCCCAGCGGACGGTGCGACCGGCTCTCGTGAATATTCACGGTTACACTGCCCGAGGCACGGCCGGCGACGGCGAAAGCGACGGGGGCAACGCCGTCGGGCTCGGTGATGCTCACCACCGCATCGCTGGCGAGCGCAGCGGAGGGATCGACGACCAGATCCGGGCCGAAAGGCCCAGTACCGGCGACCTCCCGGATATCCACGCCCAGCACGCGCGAGGTCTCGATCACGCCCGCCAAAAAGTCAGAATGCAACGGCCGCATCAGCAGGCTTGAGCCCTCTGCACTGGCAGCAAGAACGATTTCGAAATAGGTCTGCGCCTGCGAGCCCGGCACAGTGACCACGTCGTCAAAGGGCCCCGCGGCATGGGGGGCCCTCCACTCCGCAGGAGAGGCGATGACCCTTTGAGATAGCTGTACGTTGACCATGCGTGCACCATAGGAGGCGCCGCCTAGTTGCGATAGCCCCTCGCGCGCGCCGTACAGGTATGACTGCGATCGTGACCCATGGGCAACGCGTGATGCCGGTTACTCGCGCCCTTCCCTGCTTTCGAAGCCGGTGACGCAGCACGACGGCTGGTGGCCGGCATGGACACTCCGCAGCGACTCCTCCGACGCGGTCATGCGGGGCTGACGAGCTGAATCAGATTGCCACACGTGTCATCGAGCACCGCGGTGCGCACCGGCCCGCCGGACGTCGGCGGCTGGACGAACCGCACCCCGCGCGCCGTGAGTTCGGCGTGGGCGGCATCCACGTCGTCGACTGCGAACGATGCCGAGGGAATGCCCTGCTCGGCGAGCGCCTCCACATACGTCTTCGCTGCCGGGTTCTCATCGGGCTCCAGCAGCAACTCGACCCCATCAGGATGGTCGGCGTCAACCACCGTGAGCCACCGATACTCGCCCAGCGGAATGTCATTCTTCGTGACGAAACCCAGCACGTCGGTATAGAACGCGAGCGCCTTCTCCTGGTCATCCACGAAAACGCTCATGACGTGCAGTCGTGCTTTCATCAGTCCGTCCCCCTTGTGTCGATTGGCCATCGCCGGGTGATTTCCCGCAACGGCGCGGTGTCCAGCCAGTGGAGTTTCGTGCGCCCCTCCCGTTCGGTGCTGATCAGGCCGCACTCCTCCAGAACTCCCAGGTGTTGGGATATGGCCTGCCGCGACGAGCCCGTGCCCGACTCGGCGAGCCGGCTGCAGATCTCGAACAGCGTGACACCGTCCCGACCGACCAACAGATCGAGGATCTGTCGGCGAGTCGCATCCGCGAGCGCCCGGTAGACGTCGGTCATGCGGCCAAGATATGCAAGTGGCGACTTGCACGTCAAGAGACCGATCGTCGATCGGCGAGTTCCGAAGATCAGTCGCACCACCACTGACGGCCGCCGGGGTGGCCGTCGGAGGGGCCGCGCGAGGCCCGTGCACGACAGGCTCCCCCGCGCGAGGGAGATCGAAAACCTCCCCCATCAGGCGGATGCTGTGATCCTGCACCCTCCGTACGTTGGTACCCATGGACAACGAAACGAACCCCGAACCGACCGGAGGCGCAGCAAAGGGAACCGGCATCAGCATCGGCGTGGCCCTGGGCCTCGCGCTGGGCGCGGCGGTCGGCATCACGGCCGACAACCTCGCCCTGTGGCTCGCGATCGGCGTCGCCATCGGCATCGCATGCGGCGCGGCCTTCGACGCCCGCGGGCGGCGGAAGAACTAGGCCCCGGTCGCTCCGCCGCCCCTCCGGGCAGCGGCGCCCGGACCCCTAGGATCAACGCGAGTGCGTCGCCGGTGACGCGCAGCGAGGGCAACGATGTCGGCATCGGGCAGTGCGGCACGCGGCGCGAGGCGGGCGCGACGGTCGCGGCGGCGCCTCTGGCCCGTGCTGCTGGTCGCGGCATCCGTCATCGCCGTCATCGCCGTCATCGCCGTCGCTCTCACCCTGCCCCGGGCGGCCGACGCGAACGGCCCGGCGAAGCCGGCCGCAGAGACCCCGACCGCCGCGCCGACCCCGGCGCCACCGCCCCTCACGCCCGCCGAACAGCTGCTGGCGGGCACCGATGACGCGAATGCCTGCGCCCTCACCTTCTCCATCGACGGCGCCGAGGTCGACCCGGTCCTCGTCTCGCAGGGAGCGCTGTACGGTGCCCTGCCCATCCCCCGGCGCGACGACGCGGTGTTCGCCGGCTGGTACCCGACGGCGATGGATGCCGCGGCCTACACGACCGCCGCACGCGTCAACGGTTCGCAGCTCGCGACCTGCGCCGACCGGCAGCAGACCCTGTACGGCTCGTGGATGACCCACGAGCGCGTCGCCGCCGAGGACGCGGCGATCCCGATCCTGATGTACCACCAGTTCACGACGAACCCGGAGGGCGAGGACGATTGGCTGCGCCTGAACTACGCCTACATCGGCGACTTCGAAGCGCACATGGACTACCTCGCCACGGGCGGCTTCTACCTGCCCACGTGGGACGAGCTGAGCGCCTTCATCGACGGCGCCCTGTTCCTGCCTGAACGGTCCGTCATCATCACCGACGACGACGCCCACCACACGTGGCTCGAGCTGGCCGCTCCCATCGTCGAGGCCAAGGGGCTCCTGGCCACGTCGTTCGTCATCACGAAGTTCCGCTCCGAGCCGGCTCCGAACCCCCATGTACTGCAGCGCTCCCACACGCACGACATGCACGAGGCGGGTGCCGACGGTCAGGGACGCATCGTCAACTGGTCGCCGGAGCAGATCGCGACCGATATGACGGCATCCGCTCAGATCCTCGGCGCCGCGGAGGTCGTGGCGTACCCCTTCGGCCACTACAACGAAACGGCCAAGGAGGGCCTGCGCCTCGCGGGGTTCGAGATGGCCCGCACCATCGAGCAGGGCTACGTCAGGGCCGGCACCGACAAGCTCGCTCTCCCCTGCGTTCGGATCAACTACGGCATGACGGTGGATGATCTCAGACGCCTCGTGGGGTGACGGGCTACCCTGAAAGACCCACCCGCCAGACGACAGGACGACCGATGGATCTGACGATCATCGTCCCGACCTATAACGAAGGTCCGAACGTCGTCGAACTGCTCGGCCGCATCGGCGAGGTCATGGCCGGCCGGGACTTCGAGGTGCTGTTCGTCGACGACTCCACCGACGACACCCCCGCGGTCGTGCAAGCTGCCGCCGCGACGACGTCCTTCCCCGTGCGCCTGCTGCATCGGGACACGGCCACGGACGGCCTGGGTGGTGCGGTGCTCGAGGGGTTCGCCGCCGCCCGATCGCCCTGGTGCCTGGTCATGGACGGCGATCTGCAGCATCCGCCCGAGACCATCCCCTCGCTGCTCGACCGGGCCGCAGTCGGCGACGTCGACGTCGTGGTGGCATCGCGCTATGCCGCGGGCGGCACGTCGAAGGGCTTGGCGGATGCCACGCGCACGACGGTCTCGCGCGCCTCGAACCTGCTGACCAAGGCGATGTTCCCCCGCAAGCTCGCGGGATGCTCCGACCCGATGACGGGGTTCTTCCTGCTCAACCGCGACGCCATCGACATCAGGGCGCTGCATCCGCGCGGCTTCAAGATCCTGCTCGAAGTGCTCGCCCGCCGGCAGCTGCGCATCGCGGAGGTGCCGTTCAACTTCGCGCCGCGTCACGCCGGTGCGTCGAAGGCGTCGTTCACGCAGGGCATCCGCTTTCTCACGCAACTGACGATGCTGCGGTTCGGCCGCATGTCGGCCTTCGCCCTCGTCGGCGGGTTCGGCGCCGTCGCGAACCTCGTGATCATGTGGGGCCTCATGCGGCTCGGCGTCGAATACGTCGTGGCCGCCTTGATCGCGAGCGAAGTGACGATCATCGGCAACTTCCTGCTTCTGGAGTACCTCGTCTTCGCCGACATGCGGTCGGAATCTGGCCTCATGCGCCATCGGTTCCTGAAGTCGTTCACCTTCAACAACGCCGAGGCGCTGATCCGCATCCCGGTGATGTGGCTGCTGGTGGAGGGCACCCATCTCTCCGCCATGTTCGCCGCCGCGCTCACCCTGGTGGCGGCCTTCATCGTGCGCTTCGTGTTCCACGCCCTCGTCGTCTACGCCCCCCGGCGCTCTGGCGCTGCTGCCGCCACGCGGGCCCGACAGGTCGTCGGACAGCACGCCGACCCCTGACCGTACGAGGCCAAGCACAGGGCGCGGCCGTAGGCTGGTGCCATGACCGACAAACCCGCCACTCTCACGATGTTCGGCGCCGACTGGTGCCGCGACTGCCGCCGCACCAAGGCCCAGCTCGACAAGCTCGGCGTCGCTTACGAGTACATCGACCTCGAGGCCGACCCCGCAGCCGCCGACATCGCGCGCGAGATCTCCGGACGCACGAACATCCCGGTCGTGGTGTACCCCGACGCGACGCATCACGTCGAGCCCGCCGACATCGACGTCGAGGCCAAGCTGCGGGAGCTCTCGCTCATCTGAGCCCT
>NZ_JANJFJ010000220.1:0-7216 GCF_024626565.1 Microbacterium sp. zg.Y909 | reverse complement strand
CGCATCCTCACCCACCCGATCTCGGGGGCGGTCCTCGCCGTTGACCGCTACCGCCCCTCCGAAGAGATGCGCCGCTACCTGCGCACCCGCGATCAGCACTGCCGATTCATCGCCTGCCGAGTGTCGGCTCGGCTGTGCGACATCGATCACACGATCGACCACGCGCGGGGCGGGCCGACCGCCGTCTGCAACCTCGCTCACTTCTGCGAGCGACATCACACCGGAAAACACCACTCGACCTGGCGTGTGGAACAGCTCGGTGGCGGGGTGCTGAAATGGACCTCGCCCACGGGCCGGGTCTACATCGACCGCCCGGTGAGCGAAGTCGCGTTCGCGACCGAACCCGACGAGTTCGATCCCGCACCCTTCTGAGGGCGCAGCCCCTCTGCTGTCCCCCCTCCCCCGTGAGCTCCGCGGTGGATCACCCCGTTCTCAGGCGCACCGCCCCGACCGACTGTCAACCCCGCCGCACGGTGTCCGCGCCCCGGAGTAGACCATCCGCATGAGCAGAACACGCGAATGGCTGGACGGATACATCACCGCCTGGCAGACCGAGAACCCCGACGATGTCCGCGCCATCTTCACCGATGACGCCGAGTACTGGTTCCGCCCCGACGACCCCGACCCGGCGCGCGGGATCGACGCGATCCTCGCCGCCTGGCCGGAGTCCGAAGGCGCTGACCCGCAGCATCAACTCGACGTGCTGGTCGAGAACGACGATGTCGGCATCGTCACCGGCACGATCGACTACCCGGGCGGCACCGACTACGTGAACCTCTGGGAGGTGCATTTCGCCCCGGACGGACGGGCGAAGAAGTTCGTCGAATGGTGCAGCGCGCGTTCCGAGACCGACTCGGCCTGACTCACGCCGGTCCGCGCGGACCGACCATCCCTGCGAACAGGGCGTGCGCCAGCGGCAGCGCCGAGACCGCCATCAGCACCGCGCCGAACACCTCGTCGGTCGAGCGCAGCAGCGCGCCACCCACCAAGAGGCCCCCGAAGAGGATCGCCGACACGATCCGGCGCGCGGCCCGCTCCAGCCGGGCCAACCGCCGATCCAGCCGCGGCGTCTGCACGGCGATGCGGCCGTCCTCGATGCGATCGAGGAAGCCGTCCAGCCGTCGAGGCAGCGCCGCCGCGACGGCCGCGTTGCTCAGCGCCTGCCGCGCGGCATCCTGCACGACGTTGCCCCGCTCGTCGCGCATCAACTGCCCGGCATACGGCTCGATGGCCTCCCACATGTTGAACCCGGGCTCGAGCGCGCTGCACACCCCCGACACGAGCGACATCGCTCGGATGATGAGCAGAAAGTTCTCCGGCAGCTGGAACGGCATGTCGCGAACGACGTCGCCGAACTCCACCGCGAAGTCGCGGAACTCCTTCGGGTCCACCTGCTGCAGCTCGGCGAACCCCATCCCCCCGAACCGGGCGAAGAGCTGCGTCATCGCCCGCTCCAGCTCCCGGGTGTCGGCCGACGGCAGCAGCACGCCCACGTCGCCGATGCTGTCGACGAGCCCCTTGCCGTCCTGCGACGCCACCGCGATCACGAGCTTTCGCAGCCCTCGCCGCAGCTTGGGAGTGACCTCGCCCATCATCCCGAAGTCGATGAACGTCAGCTGCCAGGATGGCGCGGCAGCGGCGTTCGGTCCGCCGCCCGGCCCAACCCCAGCGGAGCCCAGCGGCGTGACGAAGATGTTGCCCGGGTGAGGATCCGCGTGGAAGAACCCGTCACCGAACAGCTGCTCGAACATCACCGACGCGAAGGTGCGCGCCACCTCCGACGGGTCGATGCCCGCCGCCCGCAGCGCGTCGACGTCGTTGATCTTGATCGCGGTGACATCCGAGAGGGTCAGCACCCGCCGGGTCGTCCGCTCCCACACCACCTCGGGCACCGACACGCGCGCGTCGCCCGCAGCGTTCTCGGCGAACCGCTCGGCGTTCCCCGCCTCGAGCAGGTAGTCGATCTCGGCCATGCTCGTGATGGCGAACTCCTCGACGAGCGCGGGCATGTCCACGCGCTGCGCGACCACCTGCACCCGGCTGAGCCAGCGCCCCACCCGACGGAGCGCCGCGAGGTCGACGTCGACGATCTCCTGGATGCCGGGCCGCTGCACCTTCACCACGACCTCGTCGAACCCGCTGATCTCCTCATCCAGAGCCGCAAGGCGCGCGCGATGGGCCTGACCGAGGGATGCCGCAGCGACAGGCACCTCGTCGAACCAGGCGTAGGCGAGATCCAGCGGCATCCCGAGCTCGGCCTCGGCGGCCGCCCGAATGGCGGGGAACGGCACCGGCGGCACCTCGTCCTGCAGACCCTCGAGCTCCTTGGTGATCTCCGGCGGCAGCACGTCCAGGCGCGACGACATGAACTGCCCCACCTTGATCATGAGCCCGCCGAGGTCGACGGCCAGCACGTGGAAGCGCTGGGCGATGCGCGTCATGCGCGCCGCACGACCCCGGGCGACGAAACGCCCGAGGCCGAAGCGCGGCAGGAAGAGCTCGAACCACCACGACTGCACGAGGTAGCGCGCAGCGAAGCGCAGAATGCGCCGGTACCGGGCGCGGGTGTCGCCGACGCCGGGGATGCTCCCACGCAGGCCCCGACGCTCCCCCGTCACGCGGGTCAGCTCTGCGCGAGAAGGGCGTACAGGCGACGCCGTGCGTCGTTGAGGATCTCGACGGCCTCCTGCACCTGCTCGGGCGTGCCCGAGCGACCGACCTGCGTCGCTGCCTGCGCCAGCTCCATGCCCGCCTTCGGAAGCGCCGTCAGGCGGGCGTTCTCCTTGGACTGCCCCTCCCAGGGCGCGGACTTGCCGGCGACGGAATCGGCCTCGATGCGGCCCGCCTCGGTGAGGGCGTAGGTCTTGCGACCGTTGGCCTCTTCAGCGGTGATCAGACCCTCGTCGGCGAGCAGCTGCAGCGTCGGGTAGACGCTGCCGGCGCTCGGCTTCCACGACCCGCCGCTGCGGTCCTCGATCTCCTGGATGATCTGGTAGCCGTGCATGGGCCGCTCCGCGAGAAGCGTCAACACCGCCACGCGCACGTCGCCGCGTCCCATCCGGCTGCCGCCGCTGGGACGAGGCTCGAAGGCGCGACGCAGCTGGTCGACGGCATCCCACATCCCCTGACCGAGGTCACCGATGCCGAAGCCGTGCGAGCCCGCGCCGAAGCCGCCCTGCCCCGCCCCGAAGCCGCCGCCGCGACCGCCGCTGCCCTGGCCGCCGCCGAATCCGCCTGTACCGAATGAACCGCTCATGGTGTTCCCCCTCAAGAGTCGGTGAGTCTCACCGATACTTGACGATATATCGCTCAGGGGGATTGCAACAGGGGGATCCGTGTCGCCCGCGCGGGGCGGATGCCAGGTGGGCGGCGTGCTCGGTCAAGCCCATTGCCTCCGCCGAGGGGCAGGGGTAGACACGAAGGATGAAGAGCGAGCGATACCAGTGGCGGGGCGAAGACGACCCGTCGAGGGTCGACACCGCTTACGTGCGGTTCCGGGATCAGGGGATGCAGGCCCACGGGTCTTCGGTCACGCGCGGATACACGATGTCCTGGACGCTCGACGTCGGGGAGGGCTGGCTCACCGACCACCTGCGGGTCCGCTCGCTCGGCAAAGGCTGGTCACGCTCCTTGGACCTTCGCCGCAGCCGCGACGGCGACTGGCGCGCAACGGGGACCCACACCGGCACCGTGGACCTGCCCGACCCGGGGATGGCCGACGACGTCGATTTGAGCGGCGCAGTGGATTGCGACCTGGGCCTCTGCCCCGTGACCAACGCCATGCCCATCCGGCGCCTCGACCTGCACCGCAGGGACCGCGACGAAACCGCCCTCTCGATGGCGATGGTCGACGTACCCTCGCTGCGGGTCAGCCGCAGCGAGCAGACGTACAGCTCCCGTGAGACCGACGGCCGGCGCACGGTCACGTATGCCAACAGCGACCGCAGTTTCTCTTCCGACCTCTCGGTGGACCACAACGGCATGGTCGTCGATTACCCCGGGCTGGCCTGGCGCTTCTACACCGACGCGTGATGCCGGTTGCGATCGTCCCTCCACCGCGGAATACGCTGGCGGGATGACCTCCGCCGAATGGGAACAGCAGATCGCCGCTCTGTGGGCGGACGACACGATCGACGACCGCGAGCGCGTGGACCGCATGCGCGTGCTGGCATCCGCCGCACCTCATCCGTCGCTGGGGGCTTTCGAGCTCGGCGGCGCGTTGGATTCCGCCGGTGAGGAAGCGGATGCCGACGAGCAGTACGCCGCGGCCACAGCGGCGGCCCTGGCCGGCACCGATCCCGCCCGCGCCGCACAGCTCGCGGTGCAGCACGCCTCGACGCTGCGCAACCTCGGCCGCATCGACGAGGCCATCACGATGCTGCAAGACGCCCCGTCGCACGCGTCGGTGGGCTCGGCACCGGCGGTGTTCCTCGCCCTCGCCCTGCACAGCGCGGGCCGCCACGACGAAGCCCTCCGCGTCGCGATCGAAGCGGTCGAGCCGACTCTCCCCCGCTACAACCGGTCGATCCGCGCCTACGCGGCCGCCCTCACCGGCTCCTGACCCGGCGTCGCGCACCCCTACGCTGATCGCATGACCACCCTGCTGCGCGCCTGGACCGCGGTCGACGCGCCCGCACTGGTCGACGCGGTGGCCTCGACGCCCGACCTCGTCACCCAGCTGCCGGTGGAGGATCTGGCATCCCCCGACGGTGCACGTGCGTTCATCGCCCGATCGCTGCATTCGGACTCCGCCCAGCGTGTCTGGGTGGTCGTCGACGAAGGTGTCCCGGTCGGCAGCGTCGCCCTGACCCACATCGACCGGCGCCATGACACCGCGTGGGTGTCGTACTGGCTGGCATCCGCCGCCCGCGGCCGCGGTCTTGCCGCCCGCGCGCTCGCGGCCGCGTCGGATTGGGCGTTCGCAGACGCCGGGCTCTTCCGGCTCGAGCTCGGCCACCGCGTCAACAACCCCGCCTCGTGCGGGGTCGCCACGCGCGCGGGATTCGCACGAGAAGGCCTCGAGCGCGCCAAGCTCCGCTACGGCGAGGAACGCTTCGACGTCGAGATGCACGCCCGTCTCGCGACCGATCCGACTCCCGACGTCGCCCCGCTTCCCCGCGCCTGAGGCGCGCCGGGCACCGCGGCCCGCGGGTCAGCCGCGGAAGAAGACCTCGGCCACGCGCTGCAGATCCCACAGGTCGCTGACGCCCGCGAGTTCCCGCGCGGAGTGCATCGACAGAATGGGGATGCCGACATCGACCGTGCGCATCCCGAGCCGGGTCGCGGTGATGGGACCGATCGTCGAGCCGCACGGCACCGCATTGTTGGAGACGAACTCCTGCGACGCCACCCCGGCGTCGGCGCACCAGCCGTTCCAGGCCGCGGCTCCCACGGCATCCGTCGCGTACCGCTGGTTCGCGTTGATCTTGAGGATGGGCCCCTGTCCCAACTTGGGACGCACCACCGGGTCGTGCTTCTGCGGGTAGTTCGGGTGCACGGCGTGCCCCACATCGCTCGAGACGCACCAGCTCGCGGCCATCGCACGCAGCTGGGCCTCGCGGTCGGCACCGAGCCCGATCCACACCCGCTCCAGCACGTCGGAGAGGAAGGGTCCTGCCGCACCCGACCGCGTGCCAGACCCGACCTCCTCGTGGTCGAACACAGCGAGCATCGCGATGTGGTCGGCGTCGAACCCGTCTGCCGCGCGCTCCAAGGCGACGACGCCGGCGTGGACGGATGCCAGATCGTCCAGCCGCCCGGAGGCGAAGAACACGTCGTCGCGGCCGAAGACCTCGCCGCGGGCGGCGTCGGCGGTGACGATGTCGTAACCGCGGATGCGGGCGGCATCCACCCCCGCCGCGCGCGCGAGTTCACCCAGCAGGTCGGCCGAGTCCGCCTCGCCGAGGCCCCACACAGGCTGTGTCTGCGTCTGCTTGTCCAGCGCCAGGTGGTCGTTGGCCTCACGGTCGAGGTGGATCGCCAGCTGCGGCAGGCGCAGGAGCGCACCCGTCGCCGTCAGCACCGACGTGCCGTCGTCGAGCACGAGCCGGCCGGCCAGGCGCAGCTCGCGGTCGAGCCACGAGTTCAGCAGCGGGCCGCCGTAGACCTCCACGCCCGCCTGCAGCCAGCCCAGCGACCCCGTGGTCGGCTGGGGCTTGAGCTTGAACGCGGGCGAATCGCTGTGCGCCCCGAAGACGCGCACCGGCGTCTGCGCCGTCGCGCTCGTGGGGACGACCCACGCGATCACGGCACCGTCGCGCACGACCAGGAAGCGACCGCCGGCGGCATGCGGCCACGCCTCGGTTTCATCGAGCCGGGTGAAGCCGGCATCGACGAGGCGCTCGGCCACTTCAGTCGCGGCATGGAAGCTCGACGGCGACGCCGCGACGAACGCGGCGAGGTCGTCGGCGTGGGCGAGTGCGTCAGCGGCAGCGGGCACGGCGGGACTCCTCAGATGGCGGGCGGTGCTTCGATCGTAGTTCGCGGGATGCCGCGGGCGCGGGGGGGTCCGCCTGGCGCGGGCGCTGCGGCCGCAGAGTGGATGTGCGTGCGGCGCGACTGCGGCTCAGCGGATGATGAGCGCGACCGAATCGCTCTGCCCGCGGCGCAGCTTCTGGCCTGCGCGGATCATCTTGTACTTGATGCCGTACTTGGCGTTCAGCGCCCGGTCGAGGCGCGCCATGGTCGCCTCGTCGTCGTGCACGGTCGCGGTGGCCTCGACGGTCGCCGCGCCGTCGGCGACGTTGCCGCGCACGTCGCACGGCGTCAGTGTGACCCGCGCGGTGTGACGCAGCCGCTTGACCTTGCCCGATGCGCCACCCGTCGTCACGAGCAGCTCGTCCCCGTCGGGCGCCGCCCACACCGGCGTGCTCACGGCGACCCCGGTCTTGCGGAAGGTCGTCAGCAGCACGTACTCGGAGTCGGCGATCTCGTTCAGCGCAGGGGACATGGGTCCATTGTCCCCCGACGCCGGACGGAGGCGGGGCCGTCATCCGGCCCGCACCTCCGCCCGTCCCCCAACCCGCCCCACGAGAACCCGCGCGCGATCAGATCGGATGCGCCCCCAGCAGCATCCCATTCGGGTCGAACGCCCGCTTCAGTTCCCGCAGTCGGACGAGTCCGTCGCCGAAGGCCGGCGCCCGGTCGGTCCCCGGCTCATCCACGAAGGTGAGCGCCACGCCCGTCGACCGCCAGGGCTCCAGCTGCGCCATGCCGG
>NZ_JANJFJ010000219.1:0-7234 GCF_024626565.1 Microbacterium sp. zg.Y909 | reverse complement strand
TTTTGGCTTACGATCACCCTATGCCCCACAAGAAACGGACGACCAGTGGCGTGCTCGGGGGACTCCTGGGCCTGGTCGGGCTCAGCACCGTCGCCGGCATCCTGGTCACCGCCACGGTCACCCCCGCCATCGCTGTTTCGGGGTACGCCGCGAGCAACGCGATCTCGATGTTCGACAACATGCCGAGCTACCTCGAGATCGACGACCTCATGGAGTCCACCGAGATCTACGCCAGGGCGAGCGACGGCACGCCCCAGCTTCTCGCGCGGTTCTACGACCAGAACCGGGTGCCGCTGGAGTTCGATCAGATCAACCCGCTCGTCTACGACGCCGTGCTCTCCAGCGAGGACAAGAACTTCTACAAGCACGGCGGCGTCGACCTCGCCGGCACCATGAGCGCCGTGCTCGCCAACGTGCGCGGCACCTCCAGCCGCGGCGGCTCGTCGATCAGCCAGCAGTACGTCAAGAACATCCTCGTGCAGCGATGCGAAGAGGATGCCACGACCGAAGAAGAGAAGCAGGCCTGCTACTGGGAGGCCACGAACTCCGACATCGGCGAGGGCGGCCTGCAGCGCAAGCTGCAGGAGATGCGCTTCGCCATCCAGCTCGAGAAGACGTACACGAAGGACGAGATCCTTCTCGGCTACCTCAACATCGTCAACTTCGGCGGGCAGAACTACGGCATCGGCGCCGCATCGAAGTACTACTTCGGGGTGGATGCCGCGAACCTCACCCTCAGCCAGGCCGCGACCCTCGCCGGAATGGTGCAGGAACCCAACGGCTACCGCATCGACCGCCCCGACAACGAGTCCAACGGCGCCGCCAACGGCTACGCAAAGACGCTCGAGCGGCGCGACTACGTGCTGTGGCGCATGCTGACCGACGGCAAGATCACGCAGGAGGAGTACGACGCGGCCAAGGCCGAGCCGATCACTCCGCAGATCACCCCGACCGATCAGGGTTGCCAGATGGCCGGTCGATCGGCATATTTCTGCGACTACGTGCGCACGATCGTGGAGAACGACCCCGTCTTCGGCGAGACCCCCGACGAGCGCAAACAGAACCTGCGTCGTGGCGGCTACCGCATCTACACCACGATCGACATGGACCTGCAGCGCGCCGCGGAGGAGGCCCTCTCGATCGTCCCCGCCACTATGGAGGGCATCGAACTCGGCTCGACCGCCGTGCAGATCGAGGTCGGCACCGGACGCGTGCTCTCGATGGCGCAGAACACCCTGTACTCGCAGTCGGCGGCGCAGCTCGAATCCGACCGCTCGTACTCCTCGATCAACTTCAACACCCGCAAGACCAACGGCGGGTCCAGCGGCTTCAACGTCGGCTCCACCTACAAGGTGTTCACGCTGCTCGACTGGCTCGAAAAGGGTCACTCGATCAACGAGGTACTCAACGGCACCGAGCGCACGTTCAAGATCGACCGGGGCTGCGAGGGCGGCGTGAAGACGTTCTCCGGTTCGGAGATCGGTAACTTCGAGAACTCCCGCGGATACACCAGCACCCCGTACCAGTTCACCGCCGACTCGCTGAACACCGGCTTCTTCGCCATGGCCGAGAAGCTCACCGTATGCGACGTCAACAAGGTGGCGGACCGGCTGGGCGTGACCCTCGCGGACGGGCACACGACGTACGAGCCGGATGCCGACTATCCATACCTCAATGAGCCCTACTCGATCCTCGGCTCGATGAACATCGCCCCGATCGATATGGCGAACGTCTACGCCACGATCGCCTCCGGCGGCACCTACTGCCAGCCGAAGGCCATCGATGAGGTCACCGACTCGGCCGGCAACCCGCTGCCGCTGCCCGAGACCACCTGCTCGCGCGTGCTCGACGAGTCGGTGGCGAACACTGCCGCCCACGTCCTGCAGAACGTGCTGGCGTCCGGCTCGGCGACGCCGTCGCGCACGTTCGACGGCACCCCGCTCATCGGCAAGACCGGCATCCACCAGCAGTTCCAGACGTGGATGATCGGCAGCTCGACCAAGGTCGCCAGTGCCACCTGGGTGGGCAATGTCATCGGCGAGGCGCAGCTGAACCGCCTCTGGGCGAACGGCTACCCGCTGTGGCGCATGCGCCACGCGATCTGGCCCGACCTGCAGCGTGCCGCCAACGCCAAGTACGGCGGCGACCAGTTCCCCGGACCCGACTCCAACCTGACGCGGCGTATCTACGCGGATCTGCCGAATGTGGTCGGCATGACGGTCGACGAGGCCATATCGGTGATCGAAGACGCCGGCTTCGCGGTGCGTGTCAACGACCCGGTGGACGGCGCCGAGCCCGCCGGCACGATCATCAGTCAGGATCCGGGTGCCGGGCGCGTACCGGGGGGGACGACCGTGGTCCTCACCCCCAGCAACGGCGAGGCCGTCACGGTGCCGACCGTCGCCGGCATGACGATGGACAAGGCGCGCGACGCATTGCGCAGCGCCGGCTTCACCGCGATCACGCTGTGCCCAGCCGATGAGGACGAGGAAGAGCCGCCCACTGTGACGGGCACCGATCCCGCCCCGGGCACCGTGGCCGCACGCACTACCCCGATCACCCTCAGCTGTGGCTGACCGGCACCGATCGCCCCGCCCCGCCCTCACCGCCCTCGCGGCGGTGGGGGGGCTGGGTGCGGCTGCGGCCGTCTGGGGCATCGGCATCGAACGGCACCTGTACACCGTCCGTCGGCACGATGTGGCAGTGCTCCCCCCGGGAGCGAGACCGGTGCGCATCCTGCACATCTCCGATGCCCACATGGCCCCCTGGCAGCGGCGCAAGCAGCGCTGGATCGGGTCGCTCGCAGCCCTCGAGCCCGACCTCGTCGTGAACACCGGCGACAACCTCGGGCACGGCGAGGGCCTGCGCGGCATCCGCGAAGCGCTCGCCCCCTTCGCGGGTGTGCCCGGTGTCTTCGTGCACGGGTCCAACGACCGCTTCGAACCCTCCCCCCGCAACCCGCTGCGCTACTTCAGCGGACCGTCCTCGCGCAAGCCCAAGGCGACGCCCATCGACACCGACGCCCTGGACCGCTTCCTCGGCGAGGAGCTCGGCTGGGCAGACCTCAACAACGCGGCGACGCAGCTGCAGGTCGGCGGGCTGCGCGTGCGCGCCTACGGCGTGAGCGACGCGCACCGGGACTGGGACGACCTCGACGCCGTGGATGCCGCGCTCGTCGGCATGCCCAAGGCCGACCTCGACCTCGGAGTCACCCACGCCCCGTATCGTCGCGTCCTGGACGACTTCACCGCGCGCGGGGCCGATCTGCTGCTGGCGGGCCACACCCACGGCGGCCAGGTGCGCATTCCCGGATCGCCCGCGGCGCTCGTGGCCAATTGCGACATCCCCCTCCGCCAAGCGCGAGGGCTGAGCGCGTGGACCAGCGGCGGGCGGCGGGTGCCGCTGAACGTCAGCGCCGGCATCGGCCACTCGATCTACGCCCCCGTGCGTTTCGGGTGCCGTCCCGAGGCGACGCTGCTGACCCTGGTGCCGCGAGAGTGACGCGGTTCGGAGCATGCCCGCGGATCGGGTAAGCTAGGGGGGTTGCTCCGGGGTGTGGCGCAGCTTGGTAGCGCGCGTCGTTCGGGACGACGAGGCCGCAGGTTCAAATCCTGTCACCCCGACCACAGAAGGGCTCCACCATCAGGTGGAGCCCTTCGTGTAGGACGACCGCGAGAGAGCCAGGAGCCCACCCCATGCCCATCCCCCGCCTGATCGCCTTCGACCTCGACGACACCCTGGCGCCCTCCAAGAGCGCGATCGCGCCGCGCATGGGCGCGCTGCTGGTGGCCTTGGCGGAGCGGGTCGAGGTCGCGATCATCTCGGGTGGACAGCTGCAGCAGTTCCAGGTGCAGGTCGTGGAGAACCTCCCCGCGGCATCCCCCGCTGTCGTGGCTGCCCTGCACCTCATGCCGACCTGCGGCACTCAGTACTACCGGCTGTCCGACGCCGGCATCGAGACGGTGTACGCGCACCGGCTCACCGACGACGAGAAGACCCGGGCGCTGGCCGCGGTCGAGCAGGAGGCCCGCCGCCTCGGGCTGTGGGAGAGCGAGACCTGGGGCGACATCCTCGAGGACCGCGGCTCGCAGATCACCTTCTCGGCACTCGGACAGTCCGCTCCCCTGCACGCCAAGGTCGCGTGGGACCCCACCGGTTCGAAGAAGAACGCCCTGCGCGAGGCGGTCGCTGCGCGCATCCCCGACCTCGAGGTGCGCTCGGGCGGGTCGACGTCGGTGGACATCACCCACCGCGGCATCGACAAGGCGTACGGCATGCGTCAGCTGTCAGACCAGACCGGCATCGCCCTGGACGACATGCTGTTCGTGGGCGACCGCCTCGACCCCGACGGCAACGACTACCCCGTGCTCGCCATGGGCGTCACGTGCCACGCTGTCGAGGGGTGGGAGGACACCGCGACGTTCCTGGAGTCCCTCATCCCGACGCTCCCCGTTCGGGTGTAGTTCGTCTCGCCTCACGGCGCCTGCCGGCCGCGGGATGCGCACAGCGGGCCACAGGCCCGGTTCGGTGACTGCTGCGGGTGCCCGTACCGATCGCAGCCGCCCCAGCCGTTCCCAACTCCTCAAAATCGGCACCGAGCGGCACAGGAGCCTACGAGCGACCCCCGCAGCGGCCGTTCTTGAGGAGTTACGCGCGCGGACCGGCCCGGACGCCCCCGCCCCCGGACGCCCCGGACTGGTCGCGGATGCCTCCCTCGAGGCTCGCACCATTCCAGGCCACCCCGAAGCCGGACCGAGCGGTGCGAAGCCAGCTGCCGAACCTGCCGCAACTCCTCAAAAACCGCACCGGGCGCGCCCGAAACGCAAGAACGGCCCCCGCGGGGACCGTTCTTGAGGAGTTACGACCGGGGCAGCCGGGCCGGCAGGCTCAGCCCTGGGCCGCCACCCGCTGCGGCCGCACCGAGCGGGACTGCTGCCCGATCGGCGTCAGCCGCTGCAGCTGCGTCACGTGCCGCGGCTCGAGCTCCTCGATGCTCGACACTCCGAGGAGGGCCATCGTGCGCTCGATCTCGGTGCGGAGGATCTCGATCGTGCGGTCGACGCCTGCCCGGCCACCGGCCATGAGGCCGTACAGGTAGGCACGGCCGATGAGGGTGAACTTCGCCCCCAGCGCCATCGAGGCCACGATGTCGGCACCGTTCATGATGCCGGTGTCGATCATCACGGTGGCGTCGTTGCCGACCTCGCGCACGACCTGCGGCAGCAGGTGGAACGGTATCGGGGCGCGGTCCAGCTGGCGGCCGCCGTGGTTAGACAGGATGATGCCGTCGACGCCCAGGTCGATCAGCCGCTTGCTGTCGGCGACGTTCTGCACGCCCTTGACGACGATCTTGCCGGGCCAGATGCTGCGGATGTACTCGAGGTCGTCGTAGCTGATCGTCGGGTCCATCGCCGCGTTGAGCAGCTCGCCAACGGTGCCGCCGGTGGTCGACAGCGACGCGAACTCGAGCTTCGGGGTGGTGAGGAAGTCGATCCACCACCACGGCCGCGGGATCGCGTTGATGATGGTTCCGACGGTCAGCTGCGGCGGAATCGAGAACCCATTGCGCTTGTCGCGCAGGCGCGCCCCGGCGATGGGGGTGTCGACGGTGAACATGAGGGTGTCGAACCCGGCCGCGGCCGCCCGGGCGACCAGCCCGTACGAGATGTCGCGGTCGCGCATGACGTACAGCTGGAACCAGTTGCGCCCGTGGGGGTTGGTCGCCTTCACGTCTTCGATCGAGGTCGTCCCGAGGGTCGAAAGGGTGAACGGGATGCCGGCGGCGGCCGCGGCACCGGCTCCCGCGGTCTCTCCCTCGGTCTGCATGAGGCGCGTGAAGCCGGTGGGAGCGATGCCGAAAGGCAGCGCCGAGCGGCCGCCGAGGATCTCCACCGACGTGTCGACGTGCTCCGCGGGGCGCAGCACGTCGGGGTGGAACTCGATGTCCTCGAACGCCTGCCGGGCGCGCGCGAGCGACAGCTCGCCCTCGGCCGCGCCGTCGGTGTAGTCGAACGCCGCCTTCGGCGTGCGACGCTTGGCGATCTTCTGCAGGTCGCCGATCGTCAGCGCTGCGTCGAGGCGACGCTTGGTGCCGTTGAGTTCGGGCTTTTTGAACTGCATCAGCTCGAGCAGTTCGGTGGGCTTGGGGAGTTGACGCTTGACCATGCGTGGCCTCTCGATCAGGGGGCGTAGTAGCCGGAGATGTGCTGTGGGATGAGGGCGCGCGCGCGTTCGGCGTCGCCCGCGTCGATGGCTGCGAGGATCTCGTGGTGCTGGTGTCGCAGCCGCGCGGAGGCGGCGTCCCAGTCGGCGACACGGCCGGCGATCTCTGCGGTGTACGACTCGATCGACGAGCGCAGGCCCGCCATGGTCGCCGCGACGACGCTGTTTCCCGATGCCGCGGCCAGCGCGTAGTGGAACTGGGCGTCCAGGGCCAGGAACTCGTCCGGCGGCAGCGGGGCGGCATCCATCGCCTCGACGGTCTCGCGCACTGCGGACAGATCAGGGTCGGGGGCTGCGGCGAGGGTCGCCACGACCCACTCCTCCACGAACAGACGCGTCGCGACGACATCCTCGATCGGGAAGCCCTGCGCGGCGACCTGCAGACGCAGGAAGGCCGACATGCCCCCGGTGGGCGACGAGATGACGATGGCGCCGGCAGACGGGCCGGAGCCGGTCCCGGTGCGGATGAGCCCCATCACCTCGAGAACGCGCAGTGCCTCGCGGACGCTCGACCGCCCGACGCCCAGCTGCGAGACCAGATCGCGCTCCGAGGGCAGGCGATCACCGGGGCCGAGTCGCCCCTCCAGAAGGTCGGTCTCGATCTTGTCCAGCACGACCTTCCAGGCGCGTGCGGGTGGAGCGGTGCTGTCCGTCATCGGCGCGGTCCCCTTCGTCGTGGCCTGACCACAATACGCCGCGTGGTCTGACCAGGCAACCCGGCGTCAGCCGTCGAGGCGCCCGCCAGACTCGCGCAGGTAGCACTCCGCGCACATCGACTCGTAGGTCACGCGCTCCGTCGTCAGTTCGTCGATGGCCACCTGGTCACCGTCGAACACGAAGCGTCCACCGACCAGGCGCGCGTTGAACAGCGCCTTGCGCCCGCACCGGCAGATGGTCTTGAGCTCCTCGAGCGAATGCGCGAGCTCCATGAGCCGCGCCGAGCCGGGAAAGGCGTGGGTGCGGAAGTCGGTGCGGATGCCGTAGGCGAGCACCGGCACCCCCTCGAGCACGA